>JABWCQ010000014.1 GCA_013360195.1 bacterium | reverse complement strand
GGGCGGTGGTCAAGCGCAAGGGTATGTGCAGAATAATTTCTGGGGACACGAGTCGGGCCCGTACGATTCCGTGAGAAATCCATTTGGCCAAGGAGATACTGTATCGTATCGACTCGTTTACGAACCGTGGGAAGTAGACACAAGCTTTTTCTCTGCGGCACCTGAGCCGCGCGAGCCGGTTGAGATTCCTGCAACCTTCATCGGCAACGCCTACCCCAATCCCTTCAACAGTACTGTCACGATTGAGTTTGTGCTGCTGCACGATCAGGAGATAACACTTGACATTTTTGATTTGACGGGTCGGCGCGTTGAAACGGTTTTTAGCGGCAGAATGAACAAAGGTGTGCACATTCGAGATTGGCAGCCAAAGTCTCAAGCGAGCGGCGTTCAAGGCATTCTGCAAAATACACACAAGGCGAGCCATTTGGCTCGCCTCAATTGTCCAGGAAGAGTGCGTAAATGAGTTCACACTTAAGAAACACTCAACTGTTTTTGCGCAACTTAGCGGGTCAAGAAAACTTTGTGATTATGCCACAAACCTCTTGACAAACGGACGAGGGGGCATATATTATATTGTTGTTACCCTTCGCGCACGACGCCGGAGGTAACAATTTGAGGAGCGCTGTTATGAAGTGGAGAATTAGAAAGTCGCAGTTTGCAGTAATGTTCGGGTTTGTTCTCGTTGTCACGAATGGTTTGACATTGGATGCTGTTGGTTGGGAATCCAAGCATGAGTACACACAGACAGGGGATTACAGTCCGGAGAGTATTCCCGGGACGTACAGCGGAGAACGATATCTGTATGCAAGCGCACCGACAATCGGTGGTGCATACGGTGAGATTAAGCAGGACGGTCGATTACGAGCAGTCGTTAGAGTAGAGCGCCCAACTGTTCACTATCCTGCATCCATGTGTGATACGGGATGGGTACAAGTTGGCGCGGGAGCAGCACAGTTTGATACTTGGGCGCAGGTCTCGGCCGGGACTGCCACAATCATCTGTTGGGACAACAGCAGCTCATACATGCAACAGGCGATATGCCCGCAAAACCAAGGACAGTGACTGACTTCCGAAGGTCTCGCATGGCTTTTCTCCTTCTGCTGCTGCTTCTGTGCGTGAAAGTGCACCGGGCTGCGATTATTGAGCTGAATCCGGGTGAATCCATCAGTGAGGCGATCCGGAGTTCCGCAGCAGGAGATACGTTGTTGCTCAACGATGGTGTGTACTTTGAAAGTGTGCGTGTACTCAATCACTCGGTTGTGCTTGCAAGTCGCTTCATTTTAGATGCCGACACGTCCCATATTTCCGGGACGGTCATCGACGCTCATGCCGCTGTTGCTGATACGCAAAGCTGCGTTGTTTCGTCACTGCCGACAACGGATAGTCTGTCATTGCTCGGGCTTACACTTCGAAACGGACACGGCACAATATGGCACACGGATGACGTTAACTACATTGCTGGCGGAGCGATTCATGTTACACAAGGAAGGATTTCGATAAGAAATTGTTGTATTGAAGCATCTGGGGCGGAATGGGGCGGAGGTGTCTTCTGTATCACGGAAAACCAATCTCCCGACGAAATTCAGATTGAACTGCGATATTCTCGTATTACCAATTGTCGCGCGGAATACTATGGAGGAGGAGCAGTTATCCGAACTGGTGCGGCATCGTTGGAATTCGTTACTTTCGAGGCGTGCACAAGCAATGGCACTGGTGGCGGTTTAACCAACCTCAGCACCTCAACAACTTTGCTTTCTTGTACCCTTCGCAGTTGTGCGGCGTCTCTTGCTGCTGTTGAAATCAGTGGAGTGAACTCGATTGTGCAGGGATGCGTTTTTGAGGGCAACGGGAATCATCGGAGTAGCGAGTTCTTTGGAACCTGTCACTTGATTTCCGCTGGAGCTGTTTATGTTCGCAACAACGTCTTCCGCAATAATACGACCAATGACCCTGCAATATGGATTCATGACTTTCGCCGGTTTGGTCAACCGTTTTTCACCGGAAACATTATCGAGTCCCATACGATGACTGACCGGATCGGCTCCGTCTATTTCTGGAATTGCGAAGGTGAGGTATGCTACAATATCGTGCGAGACTGCTACGGAGAACGTGGTGCACCGCTCTTTCCGCAAGGCTCCATTCGCTTTCATCACAATGTGTTTCGAGACAACCGAAAGGAAACCACCGACCCAAACTACGCGTCGGTTATTGATCTTACAAACGCGCAAGGTTCATCAGTACGCATGGACTCGAACTTGATCCAGGGAAACTCGAGCCCGGTGATTGCATACGATCCCTTTGTGCCCCTTCCGTCTACAGTCATCGCTCGACATAATTTTTGGGGACACGAAACCGGTCCGTATCATTACAATTTGAACCCGAATGGTCAAGGAGATACAATTTACATCAACAACATAGAGTTTGAGCCGTGGTTGACCTCGCCGCCTGACACAGCGCATTCCAATGTCCCTGACAATCCGGGACGACCTTCAATTCCTGCGACATGGCAGATATTGTCCGTCTATCCGAATCCATTCAATTCAACTTTGAGAATTGACTTAGCGGGGTTCGCTCGCGATGATTTCAAGATTGCATTGTTTGACTTGCTTGGACGTGAGTGCGCTGTGTTGCATGTTGGCTCCACGTCCGGTGGAAGTCTTTCGTTTCCCGCGCCGGCGACTTTGGCAAGCGGAATCTACTTCTTGATGACGCGCGACGCCCACTATTCCGTTGCAAACAAGGTTGTATTCCTTAAGTAGGCGGAGCTTCGAGCCGCACCTCAAATACACACAAGGCGAGCCATTTGGCTCGCCTCATTTATGATTAGAGTTCACCGCCGCGAACACTTCGTCCGCTACAGCGACTCGTGAGTGACAGTTCTACTGCGCTTCAGCGTGCGTCGCGCGCTCGCTTCTGAGTCGTGCAAGCTCATCCTGATAGTAGCGGACTCGCTGACTTAGCTGGCTCACCACCGGATGCTCCATCGTCACCGCTTCGCCGTTTGACAGCAGCGCGTGACACTTCGCACCCAAGGCCTCATGCGCGCCGCGGAGTCGCCGCTCCGTCTGCAACTCGTCCATACGAATCCGTCCCTGCCGCGCAAACTCGTCGCCGCGATCCTTCCAATCCTTCAAGCCTGCAAGTACCGTTTCGCGAACGTCATCCCACAGGTTTTTTCCCTGCGGCGGTGTGGTCGTTGTCTGTGGCATCTCTCACCTGCTTTCCTTTCGTTCCTGCGTACTCCTTGAACGCTCAAACGCTGACGGCCGTTCCCATCTCTACAAGCCGATCTCCTTCATCAGCCAGCCGCGATAGGCATCGCCGATATGGTCTATATCAAACACTAGCAATTCCGGGACCGTATAGGGATGCTCGTCCTCAAAATACTTTTCAATCTCCGCCAATCGTGAATGATGAGACTTTATCAGTAACACGAGTTCCGGATCATCGGTCAATTCGTTCGACTCCCAATGATAAAGAGAGTGTGCACCCGGCAATCTTGTCACACAGGCCGCAAGCCTTTTTTCCACAAGCCCTTTAATAAAATCCGTTGCCGTTTCCGTATGCGCAATTGTGGTGAGGATGAGGATTTCCCCATGACCCTTCGCCATCTGTTACTCCTATTTGCTTTTGCTGAATTCTAATTCGACTGTAATTTGCTGTGTCTCAGACAATTTCATGAATAAAAACTCCGGCCGGGGAATCTGGTGATCCTGCAGAAGCACGTTCCACTTGTACCGCCCCGTCAACTTTCCCGTCGCTGAATCGTAACTGATGGTTCCCAGCATCTCATACTGCTTCTTGACACCGTGCAATTCAAGCTCGCCGCGCAGCAGTGTGTGGGCTGTGCCGCCTCCCGAAATGTTCGAAGGCTCCGCGGAGACCACTGACGTCACGGTGAACACCGCTTGCGGATATTCATTTGTATGCAAATGATTTTCCCGCATATGCTGATTCCGCAGCGACAGCCCCGTATCCAACTCCCGCAAATCCACCCGGATAGTCCCCCCGGCACCGGTGGTCAGCGAACTTAAGTCCAAAGACAGCGACCCGCTGGCCGCCGACGTCCGCCCGACGATCTTCTCCAACGGCGCGTCGGAGATGAACTGCACAAGTTGCTTCCCCCCTGTTGTCTCAAGCTGGAAATTCGTATTTTCCGCTAAGCTGGAACCGATCAGCGTTAACAGAGTTGCAACCAATAGTCGTAGCTTCATCGTCCCTCCAGGAACCGCTGAGTTAGCGAACGAGTTCTTCAAAATTCGGGGCGGGAACAAACTTCGGGTACTTCCGGGCCGGGCGCACTGCCGGCATGTGCGGTTTCGGATTCTTGTAGGTCCGGGCTTTGCGCTCTGCGAGATAGAAAGTGCCGAAATTGGTCAGCATCACCTTGTCGCCGTCCCAGACGGCATCCTTTATGGTGTCCAGTATGACGGAAAGTACTTCGCGTGCTTCCGCCTCACTCAAAGCCGTCCGGGCAGAAATTGCGGCAAGCATTTCTCTATTGGTCATCCTCAATACAATTCCTTTATTATCATAAGGTAAACAAGATGCCTCTGTACGAATACAAGTGCGACACCTGTGGGAAAATTGTGGAAGTTCTGGAATCCCGTCACCAAAATCGGGCATCGGGTTTCTGCCCGAACTGCGAAGGTGACCGCAAATTCACGAAGCTCTTCTCCCTGACTGCCGTCCCCAACAAAGATCATTTCGAAAATGTTGGCATGTGCGGCGAACCCAAAGGCACCTGTCACGGCGGAGCTTGTGGCTGTTCAGGACATTAACAAACGGTCAGCAAAATGCCACTCTATGAATACAAGTGCGATGGCTGCGGCAAAGTCATCGAAATTCTACAATCGAATACCCAGACCTTAACTGAAGGTTTCTGCCCCACTTGCAACGCGGTCAAGCCGTTGTCCAAGCTGTTCTCGCTGACAGCAGCACCGCAAGGACATGGTTCTCAAGGATTTGTCGGAGCATCTGCAGGTCATTCCTGCGGCCACGGCGGCTTCAGCTGAGCGCACTAATCTGAGTCAGTTGACTCGAAGAAAGTTATCCACGCCTCTCGCTATTTCAACCGCTTCTTCAGTTCCTCGATAGCGGTTTTCACGCCCGGAAACTCCTGAGCATCGTGTAGAGGCGGTATCGGCTCTGCCGGAGTTTCCGCTTCAATCAGCCGTTTTGTTCGCAGCACTATTGTTCCCGGCCCCACTTGCTGAGCCGTTGCAACAATCTCAAAATCAAGAAAATCACCCTCTTTCAGACCCGTATGCTCGACAAGCCGCTGCGGTAAAGTGATTTGATTCTTGGATCGGATGCGTGCTGAAAGTCGCTTGGCCATGAAACTTCGATTGTGTGAATTTCCTACTTTCTGAAGATACATATTTGACCCGTGTCAATCAAGTTGCGGAGGGTCAACAGTTATGTTGCGAAATGTGGTCTCTGATTTGCAAGAAAATGCTTGACAAGGTGCTAATTTTTTGTTACTTTCGTCAAGCTTTGTGAGTAAATCCGCAAAGTTTTTAACCTGTTTCAAAACAATAAGATAATGTTTGTTCTTGCAGCGCGATGTGCTATGGCGTCCGCTGTGTGTCCGCAAGCGGTGGGGTTCTAAAAGCCCTTCTGAACCCAAGATGTTGTGGTGAAATTAACGAAGTTGAATGGCGAACCGTAAGTTTTCATTAATCCTACTCTCACACGACCTTAGCAAAAAGGTTGAGTTTACGTTCACCCGCGCAAAGGCCAAAGCGCTCCTTGCCGGGTTGGTCGCAAGCTTCCTGCTGTTTAACGGTGTGACCGGATTTCTCGCCACCCGCTTCGTCGGTGATTCCGACAAGGCTCAACTGGAAGCTGAAAATCAGGCCCTGCGCGAGCAGCTGGCCAACTTCGATACCAAAATCAAGTCCGTCGAGCAAAAGCTCTCCACCCTTGCCGAAACGGACAACATGCTCCGCCTCATGGCGGATTTACCGTTGCTGCCTGCCGATGTCCGTAAAGTCGGCGTCGGTGGTACCGTGGAAATCCTCCCGCCGGGACCGGTCGTTCCTGAAGCACAGGAGCTCAATGACATTCTGAACAAGCTGGACCGCGAAATTGAACTGCAGAAGACCAGCTTCCGTGAGATTCACTCCAAGCTTGACCAGAATGCGAAGCTACTCGAACACCTGCCAACTCTGAGACCCTGCGACACGGGCTATTATTCGTCCGGGTTCGGTGTCCGCCGTGATCCCTTTACCAAGAAAGCTACTCACCATGACGGCTTGGACATTTCCGCACCGCGCGGTACTCCCGTCATGAGTACTGCCGCCGGAACGGTTATCTATGCCGGCCGGTATTACAATTACGGACAATTCATTGTTGTCGATCACGGCGGCGGTTATCAAACCGCTTACGGGCACCTGCACAAAATCCTGGTTCGCAAAGGTCAAAAGGTTGGCAAGGGTACCGTCATCGGTCAAGTTGGCTCAACCGGCCGCTCAACCGCCCCGCATCTGCACTACGAAGTGCGTGTCAACGGCGTCGCCGTAAATCCCATGGACTATGTCTTCGAAGACACCGACAACTTCCCGGGCTTTGCAGTCGAGACGGACGCGACGGAATCGCACGAGCATGACCATTCTGAAGAGGTGGACGGCTAAGCCGCAATTGCTGATTTCCGGCCCGAAGCACCTTGCTTCGGGCTTTTTTTTGTTCTAAAGAGTTGCATAGGCGGGATTTGAGGGTTAAATTGTTTGTTGCCGCATTCGGATCCGCAATACGCACCTCTGTTTTCTTTCCTTTGTGCACAAACTTGAACACGGCGGCGGTTTGTCTTGCAGCATCTGCGCGGTCAATCCGGGCAATCCTGAAATAATAGTGAGAGTCGGTATCACCACCGGGAACCAACGGCTGCTTCCGAATGAGTTTTCAAACCACCATCAACGACGTTATTACGTGACCGGGACCTGCGAACCGTGATTTACGAAACTCATCCCGACAATCCCAATCCTCGCGCGATTCAGAAAGCCATTGAAGCTCTGGAACGCGGTGAGCTGATTGCCTATGCCACCGACACGGTCTACGGCCTGGGCTGCGATATTCACAGCAAGGCCGCCATGGAACGCGCCCTCACGCTCAAAGGATATTCAAAGTATCATTCGCTGTCATTCCTGTGTGCCGACCTGTCAGATATCAGCAACTACGCGAAAGTTGAAAACCGCGTCTACAAAATGATGAAGCGCTGCCTGCCGGGCCCGTACACATTCATTCTCCCCGCGAGTCGCGATGTTCCCAAACTTCTGCTCACAAAACAAAAGACCGTCGGGCTTCGCGTGCCCGACCATCCCGTCTGCCGTGACTTGCTTAAGGCCTTCGGACGTCCGATTCTCTCCACGTCCGTCACCGACCGCGATGGTGACCCGATGCTTGACCCGAGCGAAATTCTTCACCACTGGGGAGACACCATTTCCGTTATTCTCGACAGCGGAATTCTCGACAGCCAACCCTCCACCATCGTGGACTGCACCGACTCCGACGACTTTGTCATTCTGCGCGAAGGCAAAGGCGATATCAGTTTGATTTATTGACCGTCCCCGCGCCTGTCGCTGCACGAGTGCCGATAAACTTCACCTTCATCACTTGACCACTCCTGACTTCACTCAATTCACCCGCCGTGAACTCCGAAAGCGCGCGAAAAAATGGTATCCCGTGCTTGTGCGCTCCATGGCCATGCGCACGCTGCTGTTCACCCTCGTGCTGCTCGTCGTCGGAGTTAATTGCAAGCCGTGGAGCTGGGAGTGGCTTCGACCCGATGAAGCCGCCGCCATTGCCGAGCAGTTCCTTGACGCGCAAGGGGTCAAGCTCGATGAGTATAATCTGATTCAAGCGGCCGAATACAATTTCGACGGCGTCTGGAATGCGTCAAAGGACGAACACGGATTCGCCTTTGCTCCGGCCGTTGGATACGTCAACCGCTATTTCCACCGCGAACGACCCGAAGACAGCTGGACTATTCATGTGTCTCCCGCGGGCAATATCTATCAGATTCTGCACGATGTGGACGACTACGAACCCGGAGTCAAAATTGGCAAGACGGAAGCCTTCTTCGCCGTCATGGAGCAACTGGCGACCCGCCTCGGTATCGGCGCAGACCGGTTGACGATGCTTAAGGATTCGCTCGCCACGATGCCGCAGCGCACGGATTTCCACTACACGTTCCGGGATTCCCTGGGCGGACCCTACTCCAAACTTTTTGACGTTCGCCTGACCGGCAGGACGCTGACTTCCTTCATTACGCGCCCCTCGCCTGAAGCCGTGCCCATTATGGCACGGCCGCCCGGAGCACGTTTGCGGCTGCTTGCGTTCGCGCTCATCATCTTCGGCGTTTTTCAAATCATTCTTCATCACCGCCATCCAATATCGTGGAAGCGCGGCATGTGGTGGGGCTCGATTGCAATGCTGCTCGTCGTGGTCGCGCGCACGATGACCATTTCACAGGCGACGCTGCTCGTGCCCGGAGGGAGTCAGGCCGAAGACTTTGTGTTCCGAGTCGCTCTCGCTGCGAGCATTGACGCGCTGCAAACCGGAATTCTCGTCACGCTGATTGTCGCATCCGGAGAGTCCATCTCGCGCGACCTTATGCCGAACATCACAACGCTCACGCGTATCGCTCCGTCTCATCGCGGCTGGACAGGTGCATGGATTCAATCGGCTCGCTGGGCCTTGCCTGCCGCGTCTCTGTTCCTCCTCGTTGAAGCCTATCTCGGGTTGTGGGAGGAAGTCGGAGGACTTGCCGGAGAAAGTCTTAGACTGGTCGCCGATGTCACCGGTTCCCCCGTTCCCATGCTTGCAGCACCTGTGCTGGTGGCCAAGTCCATCGTCTGGGAAGAACTTGTTTTTCGCCTGTGGCTTTTCCCGCTGCTCATTTTTTGGGTGCGTGGTACCTTGACCGCTATGCTGCTGATGGCTGGAATCGCTTCCTATTTCGTCGGTTTTGATACACACAACTGGCTCTCGACCGGTGCGGCACATTGGGTCGCGTGGTCTATCATGGCCGGTTGGCTTTACATGCGAGTCGGGATTCTCGGTGCGCTGCTCTTCCACGGTCTTGTGCTCGGTGGCTATCTGGCACTCGCACTTATCTGGACCGGTTTTGCAATGCCCGCCGGAATTGCCCTGATTACCCTGATTGTCGGTACTCTCGCCACGGCAGCTATCCGGGCTGAGGTTCTTGTTGGCCGAAGTATCGAGAATACTTGAAATTCTGAGCAAAATTGGTTAGTTTGATAAATTGTCTATGTCCTTGAAAACCTCTCATTTTACTGAACTTACACCCCAATCGTGAATATTCTGCTACTCTTGAAAGCTGTCGCTGACAGCGAGGCCAGTATCAAACCCTCCATGGATGGCAAGTCCGTTCATCTCGATGGAGTCACCTTCGTCCTGAATCCGTTCGATGAATTTGCCATTGAAGAAGCTCTGAAACTCCGCGATGCTGCCGGTTCCGGAGAGGTCGTCGCCGTCAGTGTGGGCGGCGATGATGTTCCCAAAGTGCTGCGTACCGCGCTCGCCATGGGTGTGGACCGCGGCATTCACGTGAAAGGCGATGCGGGCTTTGACGCGCTCGCTACTGCTCGTGCTCTGGCCAATGTGGTCAAGGGGCAAACCTACGACCTGATTCTCTGCGGCAAATCCGCCATTGACCATGACAATCACGGTGTGGGCATGATGGTCGCCGAGCTGCTCGATCTGCCTTCAGTCAGTGTGGTGGTCAAGCTCGAACTGAAAGACGGCAAGCTGATTGCCGAGCGCGAAGTCGAAGGCGGCATCGTCGTTGTTGAAATGCCGACCCCCTGTGTCGTCGCCGCGCAAAAAGGCTTGAACGAGCCGCGGTATGCGTCGCTCAAAGGCATCATGGCCGCGAAGAAAAAGCCGATTGACGAAGTCACCGCCGACTTCGGAACAATTCAAGTCGAAACCATGCAGGTGCTGCCTAAACCCGACCGTCAGCCCGGCCAGATTCTCGGAAACGGTGTGGACGCGATTCCTGTTCTGATTCAAAAACTGCGCGAAGAAGCCAAAGTGCTGTAAAGGGTACACAAAAAATGGAACGCAAACACCGAGCGCCTCGAAATAGAACGATCACATTGACACAAGATGATGTCGATGTTTTGCGCTCGCGTTTGCGCAAGGTGAAAGAACCTGTTTTGAGCCTTGACGCCTTGCTTGATCAAACAATTAATCAAGACTTGTTTGAGGTCGTTGGATTGTTGCCTTCTGCGTTTGCGGATCTAATCGTTGTTGATCCTCCGTACAATTTAAGCAAAACGTTCAACACCACTTCGTTCAAGCAACGGTCATATTCTGATTATGTCGCATGGTTAGATTCGTGGCTTCCGGAAATGTACAGATTGATGAAGCCAACGGGTTCAATATACATTTGCGGCGACTGGGCATCTTCATCTGCTATTTCAACAGTAGCAGAGAAACACTTTATCGTCCGGAACAGAATTACTTGGGAACGGGAAAAAGGCAGGGGTGCGCTTGCGAACTGGAAAAACTGCTCGGAAGACATCTGGTTTTGCACCAAATCTGAAGAATACTATTTTAATGTCGATGCGGTTAAACTGAAACGTAAGGTAATCGCGCCCTACACAAATGAAGCCGGTGATCCCAAAGACTGGAACGAAACCGAACACGGCAGATTTAGATTGACTTCTCCTTCCAATTTGTGGACGGACCTTACAGTTCCATTTTGGTCAATGCCCGAGAATACGGACCATCCAACGCAGAAGCCCGAGAAACTTATCGCCAAAATTGTCCTGGCTAGCTCGCGACCCAACGAAATCGTATTTGATCCTTTCCTGGGATCTGGTACGACCTCTGTTGTGGCAAAGAAATTGGGAAGACACTTTGTCGGAATTGAAATTGACGAAGTGTTTGCTTGTTTGGCCGAGAAGAGACTTGAGATGGCTGGCTTCGACAACTCCATTCAAGGATATTCGGAGGGCGTGTTTTATGAGCGGAATACATTTATTGATTCTAAGAACTCAATGAAAAGTAACCCCTCAAGACCCAATGAAATTGCACTATTCTAAATATGAATAGCAAGATTTTTGCTGCGCCTATTCTCGAAAATATAGAAAAAGCTGTTCTTGCCTATCTACAAGGACAAAAGGAATTCCTATCTAAAGAAGCATCTAGTAGCCCCAGAGCGGTTGGTGACATAATCCAATCCATGATTGCAAGCCAGTTTAAGGCGATTCTTGGCAGGAATGCCGGAAAGTACTCAGATGATTTTGCACGTAGATCTATGGCGGACATTGCGTTTACTGACCTTGAAGAGTACTATGTACTTGTTGATGTCAAGACGCATAATCTCGATACCAAGTTCAACATGCCTAATTTGACGTCTGTTGAGCGACTATCAAGACTATATGAAGACGACAAGAACTATTTTTCCGTACTTTACATCTCGTACAAGATCGTAGACTCTGAGTTTGAGGTAAGCAATGTCCATTTCATGCCGATTGAGCACTTATCTTGGAGATGTTTGACTATTGGTGCCTTGGGGTGGGGCCAGATCCAAATTGTGAATTCAAACAACATAGATATCGACAGAGGAGTTTCGCGCAAGGACTGGATGATTCAGCTTTGTGATAATCTACTTGAATTCTACCCTCGTGAGATAGCAAAGATTAACGACCGCATTGCGCATTTCAAAAAGGTGCGGGAATACTGGATTGCTAAATAGTTGAAAAGTGTCCTGTCAACGTATCTTTTTTGTATCGCATGATCCTTTCTCCTACTGAAGCACTGACCGCCCTCCGCGACGGCAACCTCCGCTATGTCAACGGAACTCCGCAGCCGTGGAAAGCCAATGCCGAGTTGCGCAT
This sequence comes from bacterium, assembly GCA_013360195.1. Taxonomy (NCBI): domain Bacteria; species bacterium. Next base: position 87,867 of record JABWCQ010000014.1, on the reverse strand, counting down.
GAAACTCGCGCAAACTCAAGAGCCTTTCGCCTGCGTCGTCACCTGTTCGGATTCGCGTGTGTCACCGGAGATTCTCTTTGACCAGTCGCAAGGCGATTTGTTCGTCATTCGCGTTGCCGGAACTATTCTCACTCCTGAAGTCGTCGGCTCCGTCGAGTTCGCTGTTGAAGCGCTGAACGTGAAGCTTGTCGTCGTGATGGCGCATTCAGGCTGCGGCGCCATTAATGCCGCCGTTTCGGATTTGCCCATGCGCGGTGCCGTGTCCGCAGTCATCGCAAGACTCGGCACTATCGTTGTCGCTAAACGCAAAGAGGGATTCACCGGCGATGAACTTGCATCCGAAGTGTCGCGGCAAAACACCCGCAACCTCGTCGCACAGTTGCCGCAGCAGTCGCCTGCAATACTTGAAGCTCTCGAAGCAGGTTCCATTTCCATTTCACGTGCCTACTTCGATGTCGCTTCCGGACTCGTGCAGTGGGACGTTTGATATTTCCAAGACTTCTTTCTCGCTAAACAACTCTCCAGATTTCGACGAGGAACCATCTATGACCGTCGCTCGCACTGTTCACGTTGTCGCTCCTAATCGCGCCGGCGCTTTCCCGACTCTCGCCGAGGCTATCGTCGCCGCTCATGACGGTGACCTTATTCAGGTTCAACCCGGGAAGTATGTCGGTTCCCTGATTATTACCAAAAGTCTCGAAATCGTTGGCGTCGGAGCGCATGAAGACATTGAACTGTCCACTGAACGCGACGAACTTATCTCGTCAACCGCGCGAAATCTGATTCTTACCAATCTGTCCTTCAAAGGTAAAGTCCGCACGCAGCCGGTCATTCACGTCACCGCCGGAAACCTCGATATCAAGTATTCTGCCATTGAAGGCGGGAAATACAGCATCTGTGCTGAGTCCGGAACTCGCATCGCCGCCACAAGCTGCTATCTCGCGGACTCCGAACGCGGTGCAATCTGCGCCAAAGGCTCGCTTGATGTGCTGCTCGACAATTCCCTTATCGAACGCTGCGGCGGAAGCGGACTCATCTGCGAAAATTGCCAGGAAGTCCGCGTCACGCATTGCACCATCAACGACACGACTCCGCACGCCGTCGAATGCACCGGAAACGGTCTGTTCGAAGTCGTGGATACTGAATTCGCCTCCATTACACACGCGCAAATTCTCGACAACTTCAAACCCGTCAAGTTTCAGGGCGAAGAACGCTCGTGGTACACACGCAGACAACCCGCTGACGGCGAAGCCTGAACTCCCCGACACCAGTGACCGGAATTGCCCCATGACCGCGAACCCGTAACAATTCCATGACTCGAATTCTAATCATCCTCTTGCTCAGCTCGCTTGCCGCGTTTGCACAGACCCAACTGTCCGATACGCGGAAACAGTTGCTGGTGCCTGAAGATTCCGTCTCTATTGAGCTCTCCCTCCTCAAAGGCGACGTCCTCCACTGGTCACTCCTCCTCGAGCAGGGACAATTGGATGATGGTGAAACGCGGGTTAGCATCGTCTCCAATCTGACCGGCGAAATCTGGTCAAAAGTTTTCAACGCGCAATCGGAAGAGCTGCAGGAACAGCTCAAAATCTCCACCGACGGACTCTACCGCATCGTCGTCCGCAAATCCGGCAAACTCGCCCGGCCTATCGTGCTCGCTGCGTGGCCGCAATACGGAAAAGCCGGACGGACGCCGTTCCCCGTGCAGTCCATTCAAAAGGACGTCATCTCCATGGCGCCCGGAGACCGATTCTCCGTCGACTATGAGTTCATGCTGCCCGACACCACGCGCTTTGAAACCATTCTCGGACTCGAATTGCCTTCAGATCTCGTCCGCTTCTGGGCGGTTACACCCATGGGCGATTCCATCCCCGGAGAAGTGACCGTCAAGCGGTGGCTTGGAGAAGCCGGCACAATTTCCTTCCGTGACCGCGCCAAACGCGGCGGCTCTTTCACCCTGCGACTCGAGTGCGACATTCCTGAAGGCGGCGAAGTCATATTCCATCGCGCACCCGGCAAAACACCACCCGGCTGGCTGCCGCGCGAAGCACGCGTCGCGACGCAGGTCGAACACTCCCCGTGGCTCTGTATCACCGTGCCGCCGTTTTCTGTCTGGCGCGACGGTGAACTGCGCAAGGAAGTTCTGCCGCCCAAAGCCAAATATGCCGCTCAAGGCTTGCGTGTCAGCGGCGTTGATTCCGTCACCGTTGCAGCGCTAAGACAAGTCTATGAACAGCGCGATTCGCTCTACCTCTGGAGAAGAAATCGCTTGTCAACCGTGAGCGGATACGACTCCTCATTTCTGGAATTGACCAAAGCCTTCGAACCGCCCGCGCTGCACGTTGCCGCGACGACACCGCTCAGCGGCGAAGAAAATGCCAAAGCCGCGACAAAAGCCATCAGTTGGTACGTCGAAACTGGCTCAGGCAAACCCGTGGAGGGTACCCTCTTCGCGTGGCAATACGACGAAGCTATTCTGAGCTATCCCCAAGCGCCGCAAGACCGCTTCTGGTCCCGCGATGCGCTGCCGCTGTCAAAAAGCGTCCGCACTTTCTCCCCCACCAGCCGCGATTATCCGAACACAATTCCGCTGCCCGCCGCCTCGACACTCAAACCAAAACAAGCTGTCTTTGAAGGGCGCAACGTCAAAGACGACAGCAAGCGCGTTCTCGGTCTCTACTTCTACAACCCGTCACAGGAAAACGTCTATCTCGCCTATCGTGTCGCGCGTCCCATCGAGCGTACTGCTATCGGCATGTTCAAAAAATGGCCGAAAGCCGCGCGCTGGGCAATCGGCATTGCGCTTGTCAGTGCGCTGGTCGGCGGCTTTGCAATCTGGGAATTGCGCCAGCGTGACAAGCGCCGGAAGAAACAGGCTGAAGAATATGCGGCGGACCTTGAAAATGCGCGGCAGGTGCAGCAGAAACTTCTGCCCAAGGGCCCCATCGAAGTGCGCGGCCTGCAAGTCCTCGGTCTCCATCAAAGTATGCAGTCCGTCGGTGGTGACTACTACGACTTCTTCCCGCTCGAAGATGGCCGCGTGCTGATTTGTGTCGCGGACGTCGCAGGGCACGGCTTGCCCGCCGCGCTGCTCATGTCCAATCTGCAGGCAACGCTGCACGCCATCGCGCCGCAGCGCCGTCCTATCAATGAAATGGTTGCGCTGCTCAACAACGAAATGGTGCGCCGTACCTCGCCCGACCGGTTCGTAACCCTGATGCTTGCCGAAATCTCCGCCGACCGTTCCATGCTCACCATTTGCAATGCCGGGCACAATCCCGGTTACCTTGTGCGCAAACACGGTGCGATTGTCGAACTCGATGCCGGCGGTATCATGCTCGGCGTCATGGAGATGTTCCCCTTCATTCACATGGAATATTCGCTCGAACCGGGAGACCTGCTGGCCTTCTACACCGACGGCATTCCGGAAGCCGAAATCGGTTTCGAAGATATGTTCGGCTATGACCGACTGCAGTATTTTCTCTCCGAACATCGCGACCGCCCGCTGCCGGATATCGCTCAAGCCCTGTTCCAACGCGTCACCGGTGACAACAGCCTCGCGCTCGGTGATGACATGGCCGTCGTGCTCGTGCGTATTCCCTTCGGCAGCGGTGCCAAAAGCGAATCCTCGCGCAGCGCGGCCAATGCTTAGTCTTTCTGCAACTCTTCTGAACTAATTCTTAAAATGCGCGCATTAATTACCGGTGTTACCGGACAAGACGGAAGCTATCTCGCCGAACTGCTGCTCTCGAAGGGCTATGAAGTGTTCGGCATGGTGCGGAGAAGTTCGACGGACTATTTGGGCCGCATCGAGCATCTGCGCACGAAAGTAAATATTCTGCAAGGCGATTTGCTGGACACGCACTCCCTCGAGAAGGTCATCAAAGACTCGCGTCCGACCGAAGTCTATAATCTCGCCGCTCAGAGTTTCGTCCCCACCTCGTGGGAACAGCCGATTCTCACCAGCGAGTTCACTGCCCTCGGAGTCACCCGACTGCTTGAAGTCATCCGCCAGATTGACCCCAAAATTCGCTTCTATCAAGCGTCGTCCTCCGAAATGTTCGGCAAAGTCCGCGAAACTCCCCAGCGCGAAGAAACTCCCTTTCACCCGCGCAGCCCCTACGGTGTCGCCAAAGTGTACGGCCACTACATCACCATCAACGCGCGCGAAAGCTACGGCCTCTTCGCCGTCTCGGGAATTCTCTTCAATCACGAATCCCCGCGCCGCGGCAAGGAATTTGTCACAAGGAAAATTACCCGCGCCGCCGCCGCCATCAAACTCGGTCTCACCGACGTTCTCGAACTCGGCAATCTCGATGCCCGCCGCGATTGGGGATATGCGGGGGATTATGTCGAGATGATGTGGAGAATGCTTCAGCACGATGAGCCCGAGGATTTCGTCATTGCCACCGGTCACACGCACACCGTCCGCGAATTCTGCGAGCTGGCCTTCGGTGAACTGAATCTCGATTACAACAAGCATGTCCGCATCAACCCCAAATTCGTGCGCCCTGCCGAAGTGGACTTGCTGGTCGGCGATGCGAGCAAAGCCAAGAGACTCCTCGGCTGGGAACCGCAAGTGGATTTCCCCGGCCTCGTCAAAATGATGGTGCAGCACGACCTCGAAGACTTGAAAAACGGCAGCACTGACTATCCAAAGCCGGCGTAGCCTACGATCCGCCGTTGTGGGTCTCCAGACCCGCAATGGCTCTTGTTCGCCGAGCGGGGATTAAGCGAAGTGCTTGACAAGCACGAAGCGGTTCCCCGCCGGAATTTCCCTATTTTGATTTTCGATTTTCCATTTTCCATTTTTCTCTTATGATTCTCGTATTCTGCGATTCCCACAAAAACAAATTGAAACCCTCCGCGCGCGAAGCCGTCACGGGCGCGTATAAACTCGCACAAGCCCTCGGCACGGACGTTGTCGCGGTCACCTTCACCGAATGTTCCGACGCCGCGTCGCTTGGCGCGTTTGGTGCAAAGAAGGTCATTCAACTCACCAATCCCGAACTTAGTCACTACTCCTCCGAAGGCTACGCGCAAGCCGCCGCGGAAATCATCAAAGCAAATTCTCCGAAAGCCGTTGTGCTCAGCGCGTCGTCGCAAGGCAAGGATTTTGCTCCACGTGTAGCTGCGCGCGTCAATGCACCGCTGCTCACCGACTGCACCGATGTGAAGGCTGAAGGCAATGCAGTCTGTGCACTCCGTCCGATTTATGCAGGGAAAGTGCTTCTCTGGGCGAAAATCACCGGCCCGTTCGGAATTCTCTCTTTACGCCCCAAAGCGTTTCTTCCGGCGGAAGTTGGCGGCACTGCTGAAGTGAGTTCGCAAGCCGTCGCGCTCGATGCATCCAAAATTCGCGCGAAGATTGTCGAAGAGAAAATGCAGGAAGGCGGCATGCTCGACGTGACCGAAGCCGACGTCGTCGTCAGCGCGGGCCGCGGCATGAAAGGTCCTGAAAACTGGGGCATGATTGAAGACCTTGCCAGTGCACTCGGCGCAAGCATCGGCGCGTCACGCGCAGTCGTGGATGCCGGATGGCGCCCGCATCATGAGCAGGTCGGACAGACGGGCAAGGTTGTGGCTCCAAGTCTGTATTTCGCCGTCGGTATCAGCGGCGCGATTCAGCACCTCGCCGGCATGAGCACCAGCCGCACTATCGTTGCCATCAACAAGGACGCCGACGCGCCCATCTTCAAAGTCGCCACCTACGGCATCGTCGGCGACGCCTTCGAAATTCTGCCCAAACTCACCGAAGAAATCAAGAAAGTAAAGTCTGAATAATGTAGGGGCGGATGGCAATCCGCCCGCTATTTCGCCGAGCGGGGATTAAGCGAAGTGCTTGAAAAGCACGTAGCGGTTCCCCGCCGGAATCTGCATACGTCCGGATCACTCTCTAATCATTTCGGAGGTGGCCATGCGTTGGATGACTACTTGGATTGCTTGCTGCATGGTAGTGTGCGCACTTGAGACGTACGCGCAGGAATGGGAACGGCTTAATATTGTTTCTCCGTCTTCATCGCTTCGCGGTATTTCGGTTACTGAACGCTTTGTTTACGCAGTGGGCGCATACGGGACAATCGTCAAATCGGAAGATTTCGGTGAGACGTGGCTGCCGCTTCACTACAACAACCGAAATTGGCGGCGCGTCCGCTTTGCTCATGACAATGTGGGCTGGATTTGCGGAGATGATGGATACGCAGCACGGACAAATGACGCGGGCGCAACATGGTCTGAGCACTTTCTGTTTTCCGGTGATGTGCGTGATATCTGGTCATCAGACGGCATACGAGCTGTTGCGGTGGGTGACCGGGGAATCATCAGCATCACAAACGATTCCGGTCAAACGTGGGTGGACGTTCAGACAGGAACAGACATTTATGATGACTTGCTCGGTGTTGATTTCGCAAATGAGTTGCACGGTTGCGCGGTCGGCGGTTACAGCGCAACTCGAATGCCGCGAATCTTAATCACGCAAGACGGCGGCTTGAACTGGGACGCCGTGACCACTCCTTACCACGGCTGGCTTTCCAGCGTAAAGTACATCGACACGGAAACTCTCGTTGCCGTGGGAAAATACGGAACTGTTCTGCGATCTGAAGACGGTGGACTCTCGTGGGATTCCGTTTACGCATTACGATGGGAAGACGTCGCCCTTCGCGATGTGGACTTCTCTGATTCCCTGCACGGAAGTGCAATTGCGGATGATGGAACGACCATCGCCACAAGCGATGGCGGAATCACTTGGTTTCAACAGGACATTAGTTCGTATTCGCTTCAAGGACTTGACTTGCTTCCGGGTGGCGCTGGGATCGCGGTCGGCGGCTTCGGAGTCTCGTTTACGGGAAATTTCGGCGCAACATGGACAAACCCGGAACCAATACCGGGGGGAGATGTGCTAGCGGTCGAGTTCATTGAGAATCTGTCCGGCTGGTTGCTCGTGCAGAATAATTTCATCTATTCGACTTCAAACGGCGGCGAGTCTTGGCAAGTGAATCGGATTCCCGTTTCGGAAAGTGCAGCAAAACTTTGCGCGGTTTCTGATTCTGTCGCGGTTGTGGCATCTGACATTGCGGGAATTTTTCGAACATCCGATGGCGGAGCTTCGTGGAGTAATGTCAGCCAATTCAACAATATTTCAATTTCTGACCTCAGTTTCGCAAATGAGGATACTGGTTTCGCTTGCGGCAACGTCGGCGTTATTCTTGCATCATTTGATGGCGGCCTGACGTGGCAGATGCAGGACTCCGGTGGACCAGCGCTGACTTCGATACATGCGGTGGACGGCCAGCATGTTTGGGCGGTTGGCGCCAGCGGTGTTGTGAAGTTTTACTCTGGTTCCGATGGGTGGCGGGTGCACACTGAATTTCCGCTTTCAATTGACTTTGCCGGAGTCCATTTTACGGACAGTATGCACGGCGTGATAATCGGAAGTGATGGCGCTATTACTTATACAGAAGACGGCGGCGAAAACTGGCGCTGGGCTGCCCCGCAGCTTAATACTCTGACTGCCGTGGAATTCGCCGACAGAAATATTGGATGGATTTGCGGCACGAATTGGCACTTGACTCGGACGGATGACGGCGGACGAAATTGGACTGCTTTTAATGAACATTATAGTCCAAACTTCTTTGATATCGCTGTCACTTCATCACGTGTTTGGGTAGTCGGCTTGAATGGCACGGTATTGCGCGGAGAATATGTATCTGGCATCGAGAACGAACGCCATGCTCTCCCCGCGTCCTATTCCCTCTCCGCCTATCCCAACCCCTTCAACTCAAGCGCAACTCTGCACTTTGAGTTGCCGCGCGAAGCAAAAGTTGAAATCGTGCTCTATGATGTCTTGGGACGTGAAGCGCTCCGCCTCGCCGAAAATGTCTATACAGCCGGCACGCACCGCGCGCTCATTGACGCCACCCCGCTGGCAAGCGGAGTCTATTTCGCCGAGCTGCGCACGCCCGAGTATTCATCAACACTAAAACTCCTCCTGCTCCGGTAAATACATTGAAATTCAAGGTCCCCTTCATCATCTTCGCCTGCTTCCTGCTCTGCTCCGTCGCGGGTGCGCAGTCGCTTGACTCATTGCGCATTGCCGCACAGACAGCCGTGGACGAAGGCCGCTTTGAAGATGCCGAGCTGACGGCTCTGCGCGGACTCCGCGCCGCTGAAGCTGTGGACGATTTGGCCGAGATTCCTTTCCGCGTCGTGCTCGCCACAATCTACGTCGCGCGCGAACAGCAGGGCTTCGCGCTCTCCGAGTTCCGCCGCATCATCGCCATCAATCCCGCTTTCGAAATGGACCCTGTGCTCGTCTCGCCGAAAATCACTACCGTATTCGGTCAGGCCAAACGCGAGTATGTCGAGCAAGTGCTGTCCCAGCCCGAAGCCTATCGTCTGCCTGAGGCCGACGCGAAACTCTCCGCGTCATGGCGCAGCGCCGTGCTCCCCGGCTGGGGACAGGCCTATAAACAGCAAAAAGTCAAAGCTACCGTCTTCGCCGTCCTTCAGGCCGCCACTCTCGCTGCTTTCGTCGCCTACATCTTTGAGGCCGATGCCCGCAAAGACGACTACCTCGCCATCACCGAACACGGCAATCCCCTCATCGAAGACCGCTACGCCGATTACCGCAAAGCCTACCGCACCCGTAACATCCTCGGCTATCTGTCACTCGGCGTCTATCTTGCAAACTACTACGACGCGCTCTACGCGCCGGTGAGAACAAACACCAACCGGTGAAAATCGTCTTAGTCGGCCCCGCGTTCCCCTATCGAGGCGGCATTGCCGAAACCACCAACTCGCTTTACTCAGTGTTGACAAAGCGCGGTCACGACGTCGTCATTGTCGGCTTCAAAAAGCAATTTCCCAAACTGCTGTTCCCCGGCAAAACACAATTCGACACCTCGCGCACGGACAACATCCCCTCAACTCGTTTGCTCGTCCCCTGGAATCCTCTCTCCTGGTATCGCACAGCAAAGTTCATCAACAAGCAAAACGCAGACTTAGTCTGCTACAAATGGTGGATGCCGTTCTTTGGTGCGTGCTATTGGGGTGTGTCGAAACTGCTGGATATGCAGAGCCGCGCGCGCGTCGCCTTCGTCTGTCACAACGTGATTCCGCACGAGACACGCATCGGTGACAAGACGCTCTCGAAAATGGCGCTCGGTCAATCAAAGTTCTTCTTGACCTTCAGCCGCAACGAAGCGCACGAGCTTGAGCATCTGTTTCCAAAGATTGAAAAAAAGCACATTCGCCACACCGCACTGCCGCTGTTCGACCGCTACGATGAGTTCAAACAAGGCCAAGCCGCCGCACGCGCAAAGCTCAAAATAGACGCGAAGAAGCTGCTCTTGTTCATGGGACTGATTCGCCAGTACAAAGGCTTGGACATTCTCCTCCGCGCGATGCCCGAAATCATCAAGCAGGACAGCGACATCAAGCTGGTCATCGCCGGCGAATTCTACGAAGAGCAAGCCAAATACGACAAGCTGATTGACGAACTCGGCATCCGCAATCACGTCATCGTCAGACCGGGTTACGTTCCCGCCGATGAAATCGGAGTCTATCTCGCTGCCGCTGATGTAAACGTGCTCCCCTATCGCAGCGCCACGCAATCCGCAATTCTCGTCTTGGCCTATGCGCACGGCTGCCCGGTTATCACCACCAATGTCGGCGGACTGGCCGAAGTGGTTGAAGCCGGCAAAACAGGCTTTGTCGTCGAACCGGAAGATTCATCCGCCATCGCATCCGCCGTTCACAACTTCTACTCAACCGGCGGCCGCACAGTTTTCGAACCCCATGTCCGCACAACCGCCGAAAAATTCTCCTGGGATAGACCCTGCGAAATCCTCGAAGAGTTTGCGCAATCAAATTAACGAAATAGATTCCTTTGGCTGATCACGCAATAGATTACGATCCGATTAAGGCCTCGCTCGGTCGAGTTGTCGCACGGCAACCAATTCTGCGCCGCCTGTTCTATACCATGCTCGGCGCGCTGTTCCTGCGCAACTGGTACATTCGCCGCGAACTTGCGCGCGTCCGCAATCGCAAACAGAAGTGGGACATCTTCGATGCCGGTTCCGGTTTCGGTCAATTTTCCTACAAGATGGCCAAGACCTTCCCCAATGCGAATGTCTATTCAATCGACGTGAAGCCCGAGCAGATTGAAGACTGCACGTGGTTTTCCAAAGCTGTGGGTCAGAACAACGTCAAGTTTGAACTTGGCGACCTGACCATCTATCGCAAGCCCGACAGCTACGATTTGATTCTGAACACCGACGTTCTCGAGCACATCCTCGAGGATGAAAAAGTCTGGGCGAACTTCTTCGCCTCGCTCCGCAAAGACGGCTACTTGGTTGTCACGACTCCGTCCTCAAGCGAAGGCGAACGCGAATACGCCGAAGGCGACATCTCCGTCATCGGCGAGCACGTCCGCGAAGGCTACACCAAGCAGGAGTTCATCGACAAAGCCACCCGCGCCGGTTTCCAAATCGAGAGACTCGATTACACCTACGGCCCGTTCTGGGGTCCGCTCGCCTGGAAAATTCTCCAACGCATTCCGATGCAGATGCTCTCCGTCTCCAAACTCTTCTTCATCATCGTCGTCCCGTGGATTGCCATTCTCTATCCCGTCGCGGCCTTTGCCATGTGGATGGACATGAACTCCGACAACAAGAAGGGCGGCGGCTGGATTTTCGTCGGCAAAAAGCCGTAACAGAATTACGGCACCTGAACCAGCTTTTTGCGCGGTGGTTTTCTTAAACCACCGCGTTTTGTTTTCTTCAACTGCTGTTGCTTCGAAACCCGCCAAACGCAAATTGCCCGTGTGGTTGCTATCACACAACATCAGGCAACTATCGGTGGATAACACACCACGTCCCCTCACCGGGTCGCTAATCTAAACTCACATTCCTCCAAACCTTCGCTGTCTCCGTTGCACTCTTTTGAGGTGGCCCCTGGCTTGCCAAAAGCATATCCGACAGATGGAAACACATGTATGCACGATTAGGTGCGGAGGAAAAAAAGATATGAAACACGGATTGATGATCCTGACCCTATGCGCAATGCTCAGCAGCGCGGCCTACGCGATGTCCTTCAGTGACATCTCCAGCCCCGATTTTCAGGGAAGCAGCTACTCAGTCGTAGCGTGGGGTGACGTGAACGCCGACGGATTCGCCGACCTCTTCATGGGCACCGTCGCGCACGGCGAAAGCCGACTCTTCCTGAGTAATGGCTCCGATTGGACGAATGCGAGCGATGAATACGAAGTCAACACAATCAGCCATGTTCGCAACGCGCGCTTCGTCGACTTCAATCAGGACGGCCGTCTCGACCTGTTCTGCTTGACCGATAATGAAGAAAGCGCCGAACTTTATCGCCAAACCGAAAACCACCGCTTCCAGCGCGTTGACCTGAACCTCGAAGATGTCCTCAACATTCGCTCCGCCACGTGGTGCGATGCCGACAACGACGGCGCTCTCGACCTGCTCTTAAGCAATCGCTCCGAACTCGCGGATGAAAGCGTTCTGCTCGTCCCCTCAACGGATGAATTCGTCGAGGCTCGCGGCGCAACCGGGCCATTCACCGAAACGCTCGTCAGTCAGGTCAGCCCCATTGACTACGACCAGGATGGCGACATGGACTACTTCATGAGCAAGATTGACGGCTCGACCAGCCTCTGGGTTTACGAAGGCGGGATGTACCGCGACTACGGTCAAGCAATGAATTTCCCGACCAAGCTCGCGCAAACCGGAATCACGTGGGCGGACTTTAACCGCGACGGCAATCTTGACTTCTTTGCCTGCGGTTCCGTTGACAACAACTGTCTCTTCTATCAATTCGACAGCGACGAACAGCCGTGCAGCTTTGAAAACATGACCGATACCTACGGTCTGCGCGAATCCACCAAGGGCGCCACCAGCGCGCACGCCGTGGATGCCGACGGCGACGGCCGTATGGACATCTTCCTTGTGCGCCCCGAAGGAAACGTCCTCCTGATGAATCGCACCTCCTACTGGCAGCCGCTCGAACGCGCCACCGGTTTGCTGCTGCCCGATATGAATACGCAGTCCTGCGCGTGGGGAGACTATGACAATGACGGGGACCTCGATGTGGCCATGGCCTGCGAGCGCAACGGCATTCGTATGTTCCGCAATGACACCGAAAATACCAACGAATTCGTCGGACTGAAACTCTGCGGCCCGGACAACTGTATGACTCCGGTGCTGAACTGTCTCATCTCCGTCGAGTTCCCCTACGGCAAGCAGTGGGCGGCGACGTCCATGTATGCCGGAACCGTCGGCAATGACCTCAATGTCAAGACGATTTATAATCCGTCCTGGTATCACTCCGAAGAGTGGACCGTCAATATCCTCTGGCCGAACGGTATGGTCAGCACGCTGACTCAGATGGATATTCCGTTGAACGGATACATGGAGCTGCATATGCCGCAGGCCCCGAACCCCGGCAATGATGACTTCACTCAAACTCCGGTCATTGCACCGGAAGTTGTGAACTATCCGAACCCGTTCAACCCGGCAACGAATATCGAGTTCACGCTCTCCGCAGCGGCGAACATCAACTTGTCAATCTACAACCTGCTTGGTCAGCAGGTAGCAACTCTGGCCAGCGGTGCGTTCGAAGCAGGTCTGCACTCCCTGACGTTCGATGCGTCCGCTTTGCCCTCCGGTCTCTACTTGGCGCGCTTGGACACGCCCAACGGATCGGTCGTGCACAGAATGCTCCTCACTAAGTAGGAACGGGCCTTGAGCAAGCCCGTGGTCGCAAAGAGCACCTCCCTCTCTTTGCCCCCAAGAGTAAGCCCCGCGTCTCCGCGGGGCTTTCTTTATTCTGACTCTGTGCTCCCCCGAATCTTCTGGAGGAATGTGCGGCCTCACTCCCTTCGGAGACCGCTGATTACTGACAACACCCGTCCGCGCAGCCGCATTCGCGGGCCTTCGGCTTGTAGGCTCTCACCTTCACCGATGCCACTGCCTCCAATGCTTCGTTGCGCAACTCCTCGCCGATTGAATCCAATCCGACATCATAACGAATCTCGTTCACGATCTCGACATCCGTCAACCCGGCTTCGTGAGCGTACTTCAAATACTCTTCCTTCAGCGAGGCTCCCGCCACACAGCCGACATAGGCCTCCACGTTGTTCTTCAAAGCCGGTGACAGCGGACGATTCAGCACAAGGTCCGACACAAGCATTCGTCCACCCGGCCGCAGCACTCGCGCAATCTCCTTGAACACTTGCGGTTTGTCCGTCGAAAGATTGATGACGCAATTGGAAATCACCAAGTCAACCGAACTGTCTTTGAGCGGCAAGTCTTCAATGATGCCTTCGCGAAACTCGACGTTCTTCGTCTTAAGGGATTCCGCATTCGCGCGCGCCTTGGCGAGCATATCCGGAGTCATATCCACTCCAATCACACGGCCCAGCGGTCCCACTTTCCGTGAAGCCAGGAATGCGTCAAACCCTGCACCGCTGCCCAAATCGAGCACCGTCTCGCCCGGCTTCACATCGGCAAACTCAAGCGGATTCCCGCAGCCAAGTCCGAGATTCGCACCGTCCGGAACATTCTTCAAGTCTTCATCCGAGTAGCCGATGGCCGCCGCGATATCTTCCACATTCGTTGCGCCGCAGCACCCCGATGTTCCGCAGCAGCTCTCCCCGCGTGCCGCCTGTCCGTATTTTTCGCGCACCACCTCGCGAATATTCAAAGTTTCCATTCTATTTTCTCCGTTTGTGTTTTTCCAATTTATTGTAGGGGCGGATGGCAATCCGCCCGTTTGTGTTTTTCCAATTTATTGTAGGGGCGGATGGCAATCCGCCCGTTTTAAGCACCACTTAAACCTCAACGCTTCGCGGCGGCATGTGTCTTCACATGCCCCGCTTACCGAGATGTAAATCACCTTGTCATCCCGGAAGGATCTTGTTAAACGACCCAATAACCCAATGCGTAAACCACAATCCCCCGTCTCCATCGCGCCTGCGCATTGGGTCCAGCGTCCACGCCGGCTAACAGCACGGCTCCGTCAGCAAATCGAAAATCTTCTTGAACCTCTGCACCGAAAGCGGCTCGATGCAATAACAGATTTTCGGCCCGTCAATCTCGCCGCGAATCCAGCCTGCTTCTTTCAACTTCCTCAAATGCTGCGACACCGTGGACGGCGCGACCGGCAATTGCTCAACAATATCCCCCACAATACAGCCGGGACTATTGAGCAAAAACCGAATGATCGCCACACGATGCGGATGACCGAGTGCGCGAGCAAGTTTCGCCATGTCCATGTCTTCCAGACTCGTGTCCGGCGGGTGGGTCGTGAATTCTGGTGCGTTCTGCATAGCCTCTCTCGATTTCTGTATTCGTTGTTCGTAAAAATACGAATTAAGAACGTAAAAGTCAAGCGGCTGGTTCCAGCCGCCTGAAAATTAATGCACAACTGTCTGTTTTTTCGTCACATGCTCAATTGAAAACCGGTTCCCCTCCGGGTCCTCACCCTCGCAAATCCAAATATTCGGAGCAACTTTGCGCGGCTCTCCCATCGGAACTCCACGCTCCGTCAACTCATCCCGGGCTATCTCCATATCCGCCACCTGAAAAACAAAAGACGGAGCATCCTTTCCCAGCCGCCGCCGTCCGCCCGAATGGAGGCACAAACTGCAAGAGCCCGTCTCAAATACCACCCACTCCTCCTTGCGGAAATCTGACAAGTGCGGTGGGTATTTAATCCTGAGTCCCATCGCGTCACGATAGAACTCCACCATTTCCTGCATATTTTCAACATACAGAATAACTTCGGCAAGTCCTTCAAGACATCCCATGGGTCTATCTCCCGCGAATTATGTGATCTGGTTCCGTAATATAATACGGAAGAAGTTTTTCAGCAAATAGTATCCGCTTGCCTTCGGTCACATATCGCGGTAAATTGTAGCTTCACTATGAGAAGACTAACGATGAACCGCCTCACTCCAATTCTGACCCTGCTCTGTCTTTGGCTTGCCTCACCCGCACTTGCTCAGATAGATGAAACTCCGCCAACTTCCCCGTCCGACTTTCACTCCCGCGAAGCGGCCCGCTGGCAAAAAGTGTTTGATTCGCGTGAAGCATTGCGGCTTGATGAAACTCAAGCGGATTATGATGTCGTTTATTACGAGTTGTGGATAGATCTGCGCAATTTCGCCGGACAACAAATAACCGGACGAACCGATATTCACGGCCGCTCGCTCCTGGAGGGATTCAATGAAGTCGTCCTCGACTTCTGTGACACTCTCACAGTAGATTCCGTTCGCGGAGCCATGAACGAAGTCTTGAGCTACACCCGCGGCGGTCAGCAGATGATCGTCACGCTCGAGCGGGATTACGCGCTTGACGAAGAGTTCCTGCTGTCAATCTACTATCGCGGACGTCCCTGTTTAGGCGGCGGAATCTCCACCTTTGACTGGTGGAACCGCACCGTCGGAAGCTACTCCGTGCCGTCCATTGCCACGCTCTCCGAGCCGTTCGGCGCGCGCGATTGGTGGCCCTGCAAGGATGCTCCGCATGACAAAGCGGACAGCGCCAGAATTCACCTCACCGTGGTGGACAGCTTGACCGCGACGTCGAACGGATTGCTGGAAAGCATCACGCCCGTGCCAGCCGGCTCGCGGCAATTCAATTGGTTTGAAAGATATCCGATTGCGACCTATCTTATCTGCGCGAACGCAACCAACTATGCATCGTTCACCGACTGGTATGTCGGCCTGAACGGTGACAGCATGCCGCTCGAATATTTTGTCTATCCGGAGAAGCTCGCGCAGTCGCAGGTTGACTTTAATATCATGGCCGACGCGATTGCCGCGATGGCAGAACTCTTCGGCGAGTATCCGTTCATCGAAGAGAAATACGGTCACTCGATGTTCCGATGGGGCGGAGCAATGGAGCATCAGTGCAACACCTCCTATGGCCGCGGTCTGGTCAACGGTGCACACTCCTACGATTATATTCTTGTGCACGAGCTGGGACATCAGTGGTGGGGAGACATGGTGACGCTCGGAAGCTGGCCGGATATCTGGCTCAACGAAGGTTTCGCCAGTTATACCGAGGCTTTGTGGTACGAACATCTGAACGGCCCGGCAGCCTACAGGAACTACATGAATACAGGATTGCCGGTCAGCGATCCGTCGGGACCGGTGTATGATCCCTCGGATTTATTCAGCGGTAACACGGTGTATCACAAAGGCGGATGGATTCTGCACACGCTGCGCGGAGCGATTCGCAATGACTCGCTGTTTTTCGCCGGCATGCGCGAATACCGCGCGCGCTTTGAGGGCGGATCCGCCTTGACGACGGATTTTATTGACGCGATGAACGATGTCGTCGGTTATGACATTGAGCCGTTTATTCACGCTTATTTATACGAAGTCAACCGTCCGACCTATCGTGTGTCCTATGGAACCGGCACGGTGGACGGTGTGCTGGCGACCGCAGTCAGGCTGCGGCAGATTCACTCGACTCCGGCGGAGCCGTTCGTCAATCGAGTGGATTTACGTTTCGGCGGCACGCAGACGGTGACACAAACAGTTGTGTGCGACCGCTACCGCCAGAAATATTTGTTCGAGATGGGTTATACACCGAATTCGATTACATTCGATCCGGATACGTGGTTTCTGAAAACGGTGCTGACCGAACCGCTGCAGCCGATTTTCCTGAACGGTTCGCTGGCCGTCGGTCAGGAGGGTTCAGGTTATGCGGATACGCTGGTGGCGATCGGAAGTGGAACGGGATATACATACAGTCTAATTGGCGGCAGTTTGCCGAATGGAATTGTGCTGGGGACGAATGGAATTTTCTCCGGAACTCCGACACAATCGGGAAGTTTTCCGCTCGACTTGCGGGTGCAGAACAGCACGAATCAAGCCGACACGACGGAGCTTGTGCTCACGGTGACTCCGCTGCTTGATGCGCCGCAGCATTTGACGGTTGCCGTTGCAGCCGGCGATTCCGTCAGATTGAGGTGGCACAGCGTGGTTGGAGCCGGAAGTTACGAGATATTTGCCGCGTCGCAGGGAGATTATTCGGATTTGACTTCGCTTGCGACGGTGACCGACACGTTCTTTGTGGATGTGATGAGCACGCAACAAAAATTTTATTTTGTGCGCGCGAACGAGTAGCGGAATTTCAAGCCACTCTGAAGGCGGCCTTGACGAAAGTCGGGGCCGCTTTTTTTTGCCGTTTGATTCGGCGGTGTCTGCTGCTGTTGTAGTGATCTCTTTCCCCGTGGGGCCGTCGTGGCCACCCACCACTAGTAAGCGGGGGGTCAGTCGGGCTTTGGTCGGTTAGCTGTGCATAATATACATATGGATTGAACGTTTGTCAAGTGTTTGTGGTAAAAAATACAATTTTCTATAAACATTTGTTCAGTATTGGATTAGGGAGAATTGGCATTGGACTTACGAGCCGGAGAGGGAAAGTTCGAGAGGCATGGGGGGAGGCGGGAAATTAGAAATTAGAAATGAGAGATTAGAAACTGGAAAGGAGATGACGTGCGGGGGCGGGGGTGTTGGCCGAGGGCGCGTGCTCAGGATGACAGAAGAAGAAAGCGGGACGCGAGCGGTGAAGGAGCGCATAAAAGAAGAAGGATGGGGGATGACAGAGAGGTTCGGATGACAAAAGGGAAAACAGGAGTGCTTGCTTTTTTTGAAATTGTCGAACTTTCTGCAAGTTGAAAAAGTCGCAATTAAATCATATACTTTAGGTGATCGAAGTGCGACTGACCTTGTATATTTCAAGAGAATTCTAACATAAAGAGGACAGACCATGGCTTTTGCAGCAAAAGACTTCGGAACGAAGATCTTCGAATTGGAGGGAATTTCGAAGAGGACATGTGAAGAGCATCTGAAGCTTTACAACGGATATGTGAACAAGACGAATGAGGTGCTGGAGAAGCTGGCGGCTCACGACGGCGCGGGAGCAAACCAGGTCTATTCAGAGATTCGCGGGTTGAAGGTGGATATGAGTTTCGCGATTGCGGGAATGCAGAATCACGAAATCTA
Organism: bacterium; assembly: GCA_013360195.1. Lineage (NCBI taxonomy): Bacteria > bacterium. The sequence goes on along the minus strand of JABWCQ010000014.1, from coordinate 69,830 downwards.
CTTCGCTCATCTGACACCGGGCGGCTCAGCACTGTCAGGTGATTTGAAGAAGCAGATTGAGAAGGACTTCGGCAGCTACGACAAATACATCGCCGATTTGAAGGCGTCAGGCATGGCGGCGCGCGGCTGGGTGTGGCTGGTGTGGTGGGAAGACGGCAAGCGTCTGCTCAATTGGATTGGTGACGCGCAAAACTCGTATCTGGGCTGGAATCTGAAACCGATTATGGCGATGGACGTGTATGAACACGCGTACTTCATTGACTTCGGCGCCGCGCGACCGGGTTATATTGACGCGTTCATCAAGAATCTCTGCTGGGAGACGGTGGCAAAGAACTATGACGCCGCGCGCAGATAAACGCGAAGCCCGGACGAACGACCAGTTTGAGTTATAGAGCGGGGCGCACGGAGACGTGCGCCCTGTTTATTGTGTCAATTGAACCGCAAGGAATAATATGAAGTTGATCATTTCAATTCTGATGGGAGTCCTACTGATGACGACGGCGGATGCGCAAATAAAGTACGGCTGGGTGAAGGAGATGCCGCAGACGAGCTACGAGGACGCGATTGTGCGGGTGACGGAGCTCTTGAAGGAGGAGGGATTCGGCGTGCTGACGGAGATTGACGTCAAGGCGACGATGAAGAAGAAAATTGATTTGGAATTTCGGAAGTACGTGATTCTCGGAGCGTGCAATCCGCATCTTGCCTCGCGGGCGCTGGCGGCGGAGCCGCAAATCGGGCTGATGCTGCCCTGCAATGTTGTGGTGCAGGAGCGCGACGGCGGCGGAGCGACGGTCTCTATCATTGACCCGAAAGCAATGTTTCTGTTTATCGAAAATGATTCGCTGAAACCCGTGGCGGCGGAGGCGGAAGAGAAACTGCAGAAAGTACTGAGCAAACTCTGAGCTATTCGCAGAGAGAAAAAGAGCGGGACGCACGATTGTGCGTCCCGCTTTGTATTTGTCAAAACCTGTGCACTACTTTTCAGCGCGGAAATAAACTTCGAAGTCAATGTTGTTGCGATGATAGGTCACGCGCAGGGGCCACTCGGTTGTGTCGGGGAGAATGCGGAACTTGCGCGAGTAGTTGTAGGCGGTGCGGAGGCCGTTTGCCTCAATGACGGAGAAGTGAATCGTGTCGCTGCGCAATGAGTAGCGTCCGCCTTCGGTGTAGTCCTGTCCGGTTTCAAAGGGCGGTACGGGCGCGCTGCGGTAGTAGTAGCGATAGGTCGAGTCGGTGCGAAAGTCGAGCGCGAGCCGCTCGAGATTCAGATAATCAATGGAGGCGGGATTGGCAAACCACTGACCAGCAAGCGGCGGGGTTTGCACCTGTTTAGCGCAGGAGATGAGCAGAATTGCGATGACGCTCGAGAGCAGTTTGTTCATAACCTCACTTCAGCAGCAGCATGCGGACGGATTTGCGATGACTTCCGGCGGCAACTTCGGCAAGGTAGGTGCCGCTGCTCCATGCGGAGCCGTCAATGGGTATGTTATGCAGTCCGGCGGAAAGTGTCATCAGGCTGTGCCGGACGGTGCGGCCGTCGAGAGCATAGATTGTCAGTCCGATGTGAGCAGGGTAGGCCAACTGAAGCGGCAAAACCGTGGCGGCATTGAAAGGATTCGGATAGTTCTGTCCAAGCGTGAAGACCGACACCTGCGGCGGAAGGTTCGCATTGACTGTCGTGTCCACCGTCATTTCGAGGCTCCATGACTGCAAGGTCCCAACATCGAGAGCGGCATCGTCGGCGACACGCAGAATCCACGTGCCGTTGTTGCGGCGGCCGTCGAATGGAGTCAGCGGATGGTTGGGGCGAAAGGTTCCTGTGTAAGGCGGCCCTCCGGCGCAAATGGCCATCGAGGCTTCGTCGTCGAAATGTGTGTCGGTCAGATTCTCGCCTGAAGCGCTGCAATGAAAGTAAAGTCTGACGACGTCTTCATCCGGTGCTTCGACGTAAATTGCCAAATCGAACACGAAGGTGTGCGTAATGGTTAGAATAACGTTGACGTCGGTAATCGGATAGTAGTCGTTGATGGTCAGCAGTGATTCGACACTTCTGCCCGGACCGTCGGGAATTGCGAGCGGCACGTCAGACGATTCATAGGTAAGAACGAGTTGTGCGATAGCGGTTTCAATACAGACGAACGCAGATAACAAGCATAATAAGACGCGCATTCTGCCCTCCATTGCATCATGCACCTGAGCGAGTATAAAAGAAAACGGGCGGCATGTCGCTCGCATGCCGCCCGTTTCAATTGCTTACTTGACGAGAGTCATGCGAGTGGCTTGGACTTCGTTTCCGGCCATAACTTTGGCGAAGTAGCTGCCGCTGCTCCACGCGCTGCCGTCAATGGGAAGACTGTGCTGTCCGGCAGTCAAATTGTGCGACTGCTGAAGCACCACTTGTCCCACTTCATTGTAGATGGTTACTTCCACGGTGGCGGACTTGGCAAGCTCAATCGGCAGCGTCGTGCTCGGGTTGAACGGATTGGGATAGTTCTGCGAAACACGGAAACTCTCGGCAACGGGGCCGCGCACGGGGTCGGCGTCGGAAGTGCCTTCAGACGTGTATCCGACTTCTCCGGTGGTGAAATTGGGTCCGGTGGCATCAATGTTGGTGTAGGATGCGCCGCGATTGCCGTCCTGCGTAAACCAGGCATAGTCCCAAGTCTCCGACGTCTCGCCGATGGGCATACCGTTCATATACTGTGACAGATAACCGTGCGAAGATGCGCGCAATGCGGCGGCACTCCACGCGGGGGTCGTCAGTGTACCCCAGCCGTCCACCGTATACAGCGAGCTGTCCACTGTCGTCGTGACGAAGCCGGGAATAATCTCGAAGGAAATACGCATGACGGAGGTCCAGTTCGTTCCCATTGTGCAGGGGAATGGAATCAACAAGACGTCGTCATCGGGATTCTGAATGATTTCCATCGTGTCCGCAAGCGCAACGAAACCGAGGAAGTAGATTCCGTTTGTTGCGACGCGGTAGTAGGTCCACGTGTTGTCGCCCGCAGTCACGCAATGAGTCGCGGTCGGGAACGTGTCTTCATACGGTGTTGTGGAAGGCTGCACATAGGTGCCGCCGCCGTCAATTTCGTAACCAAAGCTGCTGATATCCCAAGTTTGATTCGCACCGGAGCCGGGCGAGAAGCTCACTTCTGCGGTCGTGCCATAGCTAATCATTGACGAGCCCATGGCGGGCGCGTTGCTCTGTGTCAGCGTGATTTGTGCAAACACTGTGCTCGCGCACAATGCCGCAAGCAGTAAAACGAACATCCTTTTCATTTCGGTACTCCCAGTTCCTTTTTTATGGTTTATGCTTCAATCTTTTCGATGTTTGCGCGCGGAAGGGTCACAATTTCGTTTGAGCCGTCGAGTGTAACTTTGAGGACGCGCACTTTCGCTTCCGTGTCAAGTGCGGTGAGTTCGGGCGGAAGCTCGGAAACTTTGCCGATTTTGCCGAACCAAGGTTCACGGATAATGCGCACCACATCTCCCAGCTCAAGGCCGGAGGGCTCGTGGTCCTTTTCTTCGTGGTGAGTAACATCCTTGCGGGCAATGATAATTTCAGGCCGCATGACACCCGCGCGGATTTGGGTGGCTCCGCTGACAGAGGCCATGTGGCCTTCGTTCTTTTTCAGAAGGTCAAAGGTGCGGCGCGCCATGCCGATTTTGCCGAAGCCTTCCGTCAACACAAGCGTGATACCGATTTGCTCACCGCCCGTAATAGCGACACCCTGTTCATAGCCAAGGAGTTTCTTGAGGTCAAGGCTGTCGAAGCCGCCTACGACCAATGCTGCGGCACCGCCCGCGATTGCTTTATTTACTGCATCATACGTCGCGAAAGAGCCACCGACTAATATCTGGTGCCTACAGTCAGACGGGATTTTCGCCTCACTTGTTTCATCTTCCGGAGAATCGACGATAACCTTAATCTTTCCATGTGTTTCGCCGCCGATGCCGAAGATGCCCTGAATAAAAGAGCCGACGGCTTGCAGTTCCACACCTTCATGCGGAAAAATCTGCGTCACCCGGCCTTCGATGTAAGATTCGATTTCAACGGGAATCGGAGGGTCCCGGAATATCAACTGACCGGTCACATCGGACACGGATTCGAGTGAGCCTGTGATAGGCGATTTCAACTTGTTCTTGAACAGGCCGAAGAAGGATTTCGATTCGGCAATCACTTGATCCTTTTCAACCTTGTCTCCTTCCTTGATCAGCAAGGCGCCGCGCACGTCGCCGGGCAATACTCCGAGAAGATTGGCGGCATTGAGCGGTACGACATTGCCCGGCAAATTGGTGCTGGCGACGACCTGTTCCGCCGAAAGGTGCTCGCCGATGTGCACGACGACTTCGCCTTTCAACGGCAAGATGCGGTCCTTGGTAATCAAAGCTTTCTCAGCTACTCGCAGTCCCGGTGTGAATGATGTGGCCATGTAGTTCCTGTATGTGTTGCAATGAAATGTTGTGTTGAAAGGTGGCTGAAACTATTCCTGCTTGCCGGCAAAAATCTCGCGGAAGAAGGCGCGCATTTCCTCCATCGAAGCTTTCTCCGCCGCCTCGTTGTATTCCACACCGTCCAAACCCGCCTTGCCCGCATTCGGATTCGTGAAGGCGTGCTTCGCGCCGGGATAGCTCACCACTTTGTATTTGGCGCCGGCCTCAGTCATGGATTTCTCGAATCCTTCGAGGTAGGCCGGCTCATCAAACGGGTCTGCATCCCCGCGCAGCACCAGCACGGGGCATTTGATGTTCTTGGCCTTTTCCGGAGTCGGCGTACCCAGTCCGCCGTGAAAGGTGATGCAACCCTTCAGGTCTGCACCGCTGCGAGCAAGTTCGAGTGCGGCTGTTCCGCCAAAACAAAAGCCGATGGCCGCCGTCTTCGCGCTGTCAACATGCTCCTGTTTCAGCAGCTGCTCGAAGGCCGCGTTGGTCATGGTCTCAAATTTCGAAAAATCCTGATAGAATGCTCCGGCAAGCTGCCTCGCCGAATCAGCCAGTGTCGTCACGACTCCCTTGCCGTACATATCGGCCACAAAGGCAACATACCCTAAGCCCGCCAATTCGCGTGCCCGGCTCTTGACATAGTCGTTAACTCCCCACCATTCAGGAAAGACGACGACTGCCGGTCGTAGACCCTTTTGCTCCGGATTGTAGGCCAGATAGCCCTGATACTCCTTGCCGTTCACGGTGTAATCAACATACACACCCTTGACGGAAGCACTTGCGGCAATTGCACAGCACATGATTGTTATCCAAAGCAGAATTGTTCTCATTTTCCTCACCGTTTGCTCTTTTTCTTGACACTCTTTTTGACTGCCGGCTTCTTCTTCTTCGCGGACGCTGTGCCGGACTTTGCTCTCTTGATACACTCCTTTATGGTCTGTTCCGCTTCCCAGCGGTCTTTCCAACCCATCGACGTGACGTGTTTGCCTTCCAGCTCCTTATAAACACGGAAGAAGTGATCCATCTCGCGCAGGAAGTGCGGCGGAACGTCGGAAAGGCTGTGATACGTTTCAAAGGAGGGGTCGGTCGCCGGAACGGCGAGAATCTTCTCGTCACCGCCCTTTTCATCCTGCATCATCAGCACTCCCAACGGCCGCGCGGCCACGACACAGCCGGGAAAAGTCGGGGTCTTGACCATCACCAGCACGTCGAGCGGGTCGCCGTCGTCCGCCAGTGTGCCGGGAATAAATCCGTAATCTCCGGGATAGTGAACAGGCGAGAACAGCGGCCGGTCGAGCACGATGGCTCCGAGGTCGCTGTCGTATTCATACTTGTTGCGATGGCCATAGGGCACTTCAACAACAACAAAAATCTCATTCGGGATGCGCCGCCCGGGCGGCAACTCATGCAGCTTCAAGGCAATTTCTTTCTTTATAATTGTGGTCGTTTAACAGTCCGGTGTTCCAGATTCAGGCCGCGCAACAGCGCTCCCTGCACCTCACCGCATATTTGATTTATCATTTTAAGTCCCCCGGCGTCCTTCCGCAGCGCAACCCGCAGCGGCCGCTCTCCGGGAGCAAGGGATAACACGTGTAACATGGCATTCGTTATGTCCCGCGGGTCAGGCGCCATCTCACTGTGCAGCATCTCGACGATGTTGGCGTGAATTTTTTCCGCTTCGGCCTGCTCTACAGGATACTGCGCAAGGACTTTCCCGTCGTCCGGACGCTCGACGTTCTGACGGTACTTGGACGGATAGGCACCCGGCTCAAGTATCACACTGTCAATGTCAAAGGTGCGAAGCTCATACGCGAGCGCTTCGGCGTAGGCTTCAAGCGCAAATTTGCTCGCGCAATACACTGAGGAGTACGGAAATACCGTCCGCCCCGAGCCGCTTGAAAGGTAAATCAGCAGTCCGGACCTGCGGGAACGAAGATGCGGCAAGAACGCCCGGTTCAGCCGGTGAACGCCAAGCAGATTCACCTCCAGCACGCGCGAAAACTGCTCCGGCGTGCTGCCTTCCGCGACACCGTACACACCGAATCCAGCGTTGTGCACAATCACGTCGAGTGCGGACTGTGCGAGAATCTCCTCCGCACACGCGGCGACGGACTCCTCGTTCGTGACGTCAAGTTCGTGCACAGTGACATTCTCAAGTCGGGATAGCTCCTCCGCAATCCCCTGATTTCTGCCGTCAGTGCCGCGCATGGTGGCGAATACACGATGCCCGGTGCGCGAGAACTCGCGCGCCGCCAGCTCTCCGAATCCAGACGAACAGCCGGTAATCAGAATCCCCGCCATTTAGTGCGACTCCTTCGCTTCCTTTTCGGGAATCAGTAGAGACAGCATGACGGAAAGTGCGAGCACTCCTGCCACAACACTCAAGGACCAGCCGATAGGTATGGCATAGGCCGTGTGCCCGAGCAGCATCTTCACACCCACAAACGAGAGGACGACCGACAGACCATACTTCAGGAAACGGAACTTATGCATGACTCCCGACAGCGCGAAGTAGAGCGAGCGCAGTCCCAGAATCGCGAACACATTCGAGGTAAACACGACAAAGGGGTCACGAGTGACGGCGAAGACCGCCGGAATGGAATCCACGGCGAAGATGACGTCCGATACTTCAACCACCAGCAAGGCAACAAACAGCGGAGTGGCGTGCCGCCTGCCGTGCTCGACGATGAAGAACTTCTTGTCATGGTATCGGGTCGTCACCGGCATGAACTTCTTCAGCAGCTTCACCGCTCCATTCTTCTCCGGGTCAACGCCGTGTTCGTCCGTGACGGCCATGCGGATTCCCGTGAAAATCAGGAACACGCCGAAGACGTAGATAATCCACTCAAAATTCTGAATCAGCGCGGTACCGACACCTATCATGATGCCGCGCATGATGAGCGCTCCCAAAATTCCCCAAAACAGCACCCGGTGCTGATAGACGGCCGGAACCTTGAAATAGGAGAATATGAGAATAAACACAAATATATTATCAACAGATAAGGACGCCTCGATAATATATCCGGTCAAAAACTCAATGGCGGTGCGCTCACCTTTCCACCACCATACAAACCCGCAGTAGCTCATGGCGAGGAGGAACCAGAAGACCACCCAGCCCATCGCCTCTTTGTGACCGACCGCGTGCGGCCGTTTGTGGAAGACTCCAAGGTCGAGGAGCAGCAGTCCCAAAATGCCGACCGTGAATATAATCCACTTAATTGTTTCGAATTCCAATGTCGTGTGTCGTTATAATAAAGTTCATCGCTGCATCTTCAATCAATCCGTGCTGCACATTCCCGATTGTCCGGGACACATGAAGCGTGTGGGGCCGTAATCCGAGTTCTCGTCCTCGAGATTAAGCCAGCGGTCGCCCAAGTCCCCCTCTTTGCCGTCGTCGTCGTAATCCTCGTCTGCGGCTTCCGCCCAATCCTCCGTGCCCGAATCGGTTGTGCCAAGTCCGGACGGAGTGCCGTTGGCGGCATCGCAGGTGGTGACCAGCGTGAAGCCGCAATCTCCGCGGCGATTGCATTGACCTTCCAAATCATCGCGCGCGTTGCCCGCCTCACAAATGTCCAGCATCACGTTTATCTTCACGCATGGCGGAAAGTCATTCAGCCACGTGTTGAGATTCTCATATTTGAACCATGCAAAGCCGTCCTTGCCCGGTTCATAGATGGAAATGATATCATCATCGCCGTGGGCGCAGATATAAAGGAAAAACTCGTGACAGCCGGGATCGCCGTCGCACGGACACTCAAACTGCGACGCGAGATTGCGAAGCGTATTGCGAAGCTGGTCCCCCAAATCGCCGTTGGTCGTGAAATAGCCCGGCAGCGTGTTGCCTTTGTATTGGCTGATGCGCGTGGTCGTGAAGCCGTTGTCCGTCAGGAACGTGTTGACCAGATTCGCGTTTTCGGCCATGGCACCGGCGGAGAATCCCTCCTTGCCCCAAAAATCGCTCCATTCGCCGCCGTCGAAGACGAGCGCAAGCTTTTTGCACGGCGCGTCCAGTGCGCGGCCTTTCCGTGCATCCGGCGAGCGCAGAGTATCCGCTTCCGGCTTTGTGCTGTTCACATCATCATGAAAACTTCCGCCGCCCGAACCGTAACGAAAACGCGCGCCGTCAATCCGTTCCTCGGCTATCTGACTGAACGGAGCGACTTCACCATCCGGACGGTCCACAAACATCGGCCATTGCGCCGCCACCTGACCGACTTCCCGCGAGCCGGGAACAACATAGGCGTAACGAACCGCGTGCGACCAGTTCAGATGACTGTGGTCGTTGATAAAGAACGCGTAAATCGCTCCGCTTTGATTCGGCAGAGTCAGCGTCGCCGCCGTGTCCGCGCTATCCGGAACGAATTCCCGCAGCACGGTTCCCGCCGGAAGAGGCCCTACCACGAATATCTCCGCGGTCGTGTCGATTACGAGGCTGTCCAGCAGAATCTCAGCCGCGCGCCGCGCTTCCGTCGGAAGTCCTTGCGGCACTGTCTCCTTGTCGTCTTCACATGACAGCGCCGCCAGCAGCAGCGCGCACACCAACCCGATAACTCTTACCATAATCTCTCCCTCTTACGATTTGAGTTTACTTCCCGCATTATTGATATTCGTCTATTGCTTGGCCGCAATTACCGCATGAAATCTGTTCCGCAGCGTTATTTTCCCCTGTGAATCCGTAAATTGCGCGATGACGCCGGCGATGGTGTCGCGCACAAGCTCTTCACCCAATTCGCGCACGGCATAGCGCGTCGCCCCCGTTCCCGCCTGTCCGTGCCAATACTCCTCGAAGCTTTCGAACTCGCGCTCCATGTCAAAATCCCCGGTTTCGAGAATCTTCAGTCCGGCCTGTTGAATTACACCGTGCAGCTTTGAAGGAGGAGAGAGCGAGAACGGGCCTTCAAAATTCGGCGGAGTCTTGAACAGCTTTCGCACCGCAGCGCCGATAGTGGCAAAGTCCGCATGCGCCGTGTCTCCAAACATGGCAATACCGATTTTAGCGTTTGGCTTGCTGACACGCTTGAACTCGTGCAGCGCGTTCAGCGGCGTCTCGGTGAATTGAAGCGAGTGCATCGCCATCACCGAATCGAATGTATTGTCCGCAAAGGGCAGAGCCTCGGAATCGGCGACGTAGAAATTCGCCTGCGGTACGCGCTGCCTGGCAATTTCCAGCATTTCCGGTGTCACGTCGGTGGCTGTCACACGCGCACCGCGCTTCACCGCCATCGCGACAGTTGCTCCTGCTCCGCAGCCCGCGTCGAGAATGTGCGCCCCATTGCCCTCATAAATCCGGTCAAGCACCCAGTCCACGATGTTGAGCGCGTATGACTCGTGTTTCTCAGACCAGAGTTTCGCTCCCGGCCCCCAAAGCTCCGCTTGTCGTTGTCCGCTTCCCATTTAGTTCAGATACAGTGCTTCAAATTTCATAACTTTTCTTGCTCCCCGTTTCAGCCACATCGCGTCACCGACAACTTCGTAACCGTCCACCGTCGCAAGCTCCCGCAAAAAAGGCTCTTCAACACTCATCGCGCCTTCGCAATACATCTTGGTCATCGCCAATTCGCTGATGGAGATGCTGTTATCATTCACGTCGTAGGTTCCGCCGAAGCGATTGCAGCCGCCGCTGCCGCGCACTTTGTTGGTCATGAGCGAGAACGTCACATACGGGTCACTCTTGAATTCATCGGTCACTTCAATCCTTGTTCCCGCCAATTCAACCAGTTTCCAGCGCTTGTTCTTCAGAGGATGCTCGCTCGCTTTCGGCTTGCGCATTTCCGGTGCAACCGGCTGTGCGGTTTCGCCGGGTGAGGACGGACTCTCTGTGGTGAGTGTATCCTGAACCGTCGGAGTGGCCTGCTCTGCGGACTTGGGGGCCTTGTTATCATCCGCCTTTTTTCCGCAGCCATACAGCAGCAGGCCGCATAAAATAATCACCGCGAGTCTCAATCCATCTGCTCCCGGCACCACTCTTCAAGAGTAATCATCGGCTCATCAAGGAGCGCCTGGGCTTCGGCGGGGTTTCCTGTTTCCCCAAACGTCTCAAACGGCGCCATGAAATCCGCGAAGTGCTCGAGCCAGCCGTACTCTTCATCTTCCTGCGCGAATTTCCTTGTCTCTTCAATGGATAATTGCTCTACCGGCAGACCCGGCCGCAGCAGTTCGCAGTAGTGCTTCAGCGCGTCAAACATCTTGAATCCCTGAGGACCGTGAACGGTGAACCGTTTGCTTGCCGCGAAATCTTCGTTGCTCATCACCGCCGATACCATTTTCGCATAGTCCGAGGCGGCGACAAAATGCCAGGTCAACGGCTGCAACCCCACCATCAGCGCGCGGTCGGGAAGCACGAAATAATCCAGACTCTCATAGAACCATGTGCAGCCCCATAGAAATGTCGGAATACCGCACGCTTCGAGAGCAAGCAGACCCTTTGAGAATTCGGCGCGCCGAGACCACGAATGATTCGGGTCGGGTGTCCAATCCCCCGCAATGACGGACAATCTCTGCACCCCGCACGCTTTGGCCGCTTCCGCGATGTTCAAGAGACCTTGATGCAGCACGTCCGCAGGTTCCGCGTCCTGATCCGGATTCAAGTTGATGTGCACCGCATAGCAATCCTCGAACGCATGCACGAGCGAATCAACATCCGTCACATCGGCGAAAGTGTACTCTGGCCGCGTGCCGAAGCGTTCCTTCGCGCCAATCGGATTGCGGCTTAACACGCGCACCTGAAAATTATCCTCCAGCAGCCGTTCGACCACCGGTGCGCCGAGCATTCCCGTCGCGCCGACGACCGCAATCAGCTTCTCTTCATTTCCTGTGTCCCAAAGATGTGCTGCCATAAATTTTTATATTTTGACTAAAATTGTGAGCCGCAGCTCGTGTCGGGGCGCATTTGAGTTATCTCTTCAATCACCACTGCAGGCCGCGTGACGCCGTCAACGATTTCTTCGTCCAGCCGCCCGCGAAATTCGATATACACCGGCTCACCGTGCTGCCGCATGTTCACATATGCCCGTTCCACCTCCAGCCAATCCCCTTTGAACGGCACAGGGTACCGGCTCAAGGTTCTGCAATCCGTGAACGTCGCCGCGTCCGCCATATATGTAAGCATGCCGTACATCGGAAGAGCTTCCGCCCTGTGCTGCTTTTTCAGCTCCCGCGCTTCGCGGGCCTCCTTGCATCCGAAAACAAGAAGACTGATACTCATTATGAGAAGTAGTCGCATGTCGGTTCGTTTTTCCGCAATCGAATAAATGCTATGCGCTTTCAACCATCGTCGCTTTGATGCTGTACTCCGGATAGCGCTCGCCTGCGATCTTGCCCGGATCCGCAATCCTGTCCAGCTCGGCCAGGTCTTGCGGCGGGAGTTTGACGTTCAACGCCGCAAGATTCTCTTCCAGACGTGAAATCTTCTTTGTGCCCGGAATCGGAATCATGTCTTCACCTTTCGCAAGCACCCATGCGAGCGCAAGCTGTGCCGGAGTGCAATGATGCTTCGCGGCCTGAACCTCAATGTTGGTCAGCCACGTCCGGTTCTTGGCCAGATTCTCTGTTTTGAAGCGCGGGAAATTTCCACGCGCATCGCCCGTTGCCGTAATGGCCGAGGTGTCGGCATACTGCCCCGTCAGGAATCCGCGGCCGAGCGGGCTGTAGGGCACAACTCCGATTCCCAATTCGCGGCAAACCGGAATGATTTCGTTTTCAACATCACGTGTCCACAATGAATACTCATACTGCGCCGCGATCATCGGATGCACCGCATGCGCGCGGCGAATCGTTTTCGGTCCCGCTTCGGAAATACCGAGATAGCGGACTTTGCCTGCTTGCACGAGTTCCTTCAGCGCGCCCCAGGTCTCTTCAATCGGCACGGTCGGATCAACACGATGTTGGTAATAGAGATCAATCACGTCAACACCCAGCCGCATCAAACTTGCGTCACAGCAGCGTTTCACGTACTCCGGTTTGCCGTTCACTCCCAGAAACGACCCGTCGAAACTGCGCACGTTGGCAAACTTCGTGGCCAAAAATACCTCGTTGCGGCGCGTGCGCAAAACATTTGAGAGCAAAACTTCATTGAGTCCCACACCGTACATGTCCGCCGTATCCCAGAAATTGCAGCCCAATTCCAGCGCGCGATTCAGGACCTTGATATTTTCTTTGTTATCCGAGATTCCGTAAAATTCGGACATCCCCATACAGCCCAAGCCAAGTGCCGAAACTTTGGGGCCATTCTTACCAAGTTGTCGTTGTTGCATTGTAATAGTTAATTTGACGTATGAAAAGCGCCACTGACACGCTGAGCTAATTGTTTGATCTGTTAATCTTCATCCAACTCGAGCGACAATTGTGCCTCGTCGAATGCAGTGGGTTCTGACTCCATTGTCGAAGCGACGGGTTCCGAAAGTTTGTTCATTTGTGATGCAGCAGCTTGTCGAATTTCTTCACCAAGTGCTCCTGTAATTGCCGCTAGCACTGTTAATCCTGTCATCCTGTAAATTCGCGCCCTCCCCTTCTCTTCAACAGAGAGAATACCTTTGTCAGATAATACTTTCAGCGCACTATTAAAACCCTGAATCGTTTTATAGTCGAAATTTGCGAAATCCTTAGGCCTACATGACTCTTTTGCCCAAACCGCTGAAAGGATTTTAACCTTGCTTTCTGACAAGTCAAGATCTTTTGCGCGTTCGTATGCATATTGTACAAATGCGGAAACTGCAATTTCCCTAGGTATGATTTTTAGAGCAGGATTTACTCCTATTACTCTTCTGACTACTTCACCACAGATGCTCAGTGTTTCACGAGTTTCTTTGAGTGACATATCGTGAAAAAGATATATCATGTCTTCCTGCAATGGACATACAGCATCAGGCCGAGAATCTAATCTAAGCTCGTCAACTCTTCTATCAATAATCTGTTTTGTGTCAGGAAATTTAAGCGGAGTAAGACAAAGTTCTGTACCAGACAGATAATCTCCGACTCTGTCAGATTCAGTTGAAATGACAGTTGCTATTCCCTTCCTGCCAATTAGTGTCCAATAAATACCAGGAATGTCAAACAGTTCGTCACGAGCTTCATTAACAAATTGCAACAAGCTATCTTTAGACAAAATATCTAAGTTGTTAACAACTACCGAAATGCCGTCAAACCTGAGCTCGTCCATGGACAACTCTACTAGTTTGAGTAGATGGTGGCGTATGTTCTTTATGGAAGTTGGGGTTGATGCTTTTCCCGAACCACCAAGCTCAATTCCAAATCCAGCAGGTAAATTGAATCCCACGGAACCACCTGCACCACCCGATTGAATATTGAGATCTAAGAAGAAACGAAGGTACTCCTTTACAAGTGTTGGTGGTTCGATTGTTGCTATTTTGCAGTGATAGGCAATACTCTGACAAATCGTAACCATTACTTGTTGAAAGAATACATCAAGATTATTGCCTTCTCTTACTTGTATTTTATCAAAGCAAGGGAGCAATTTGGGAAGTTCAAATGGGAATCCATCAGGTGATTGCCCGGCATATGACATATATTGACAGGCATTAACAAACGTCGTTTTCCCGACACCAACATCTCCTGTGACGACTTTCAAAGCACGCTTGTCGCTTAAGAGGTCAACCAAATATCTTCGAGTTTCCTCATCACGGCCAACAAAAAGCCTTAGATCTTCTGAAATCGGACGCAAAGGATCCACGAAAAACAAATTTCTCGTAAAGCCGAGATGTCTCCATATTAACATGCGAGTCCCTCTTGATTTTCCATTCTAGAAAGCCCTACTTCCTCACCGTCGCGACACCGTCGTCATGCGCACCGGTGAGAATGAAGTCCTGAATCTTCGTCCACTTCTGAATCTTGGCGACACGATTTTCCGTCTGCGGAGGCAAATCGAGCGGACGGCCGCGCGTGTCGACAATCAAATCCGAATCCGCCGCCGGCAATGTCCGCTCAAAATTCGACTGCATCTGCCCCTGCCGAAGATGCAGCTGGGTCTCGATTTGGTGTTCAAGCACTCGTTGCGACCAACGATGCTTCTTTGAGGCCTCGATGTACCACAACCGTTCTTCAGGCGAGCTTAGCCTGTCCAGAATTCGGGTGTGATGTCCCCAGGGTAATTGTGCAATCACTGATTGCACAATTTGAACGTCCGGCCAAGCCTGTGCGAACTTCTGCATATACTTAAGGTTACGCGCCGACAATCCAGTCATCTCCGGGAACTCCGCCCGCAAGTCAGCCGCCAGCCGCTCGATTACCTTCGTCCCCCAGCCCTCGGCTTCCTGCCGCCGCAGAATCTCCCGGCCAATCTCCCAATACAGCAGCACCAGCTCGCGATTCACCGCCACCACCGCCCGCACCTGCGTCGAACGAATGCGCTGCTTCAACTCCGCCAACAAGTCGGCATAGCTCGGTGTCGAGGGAGTAAGTTGAGAGTTCATGGTCGTAAGTCAATTTGTGCAACAAGCTGTTGCATAATCGTGCAGGCACCTCATGCACAATTCCAAGCGCTTGTCATCCTGAACAAAGTGAAGGATCTATCCAAGCAAACCGATTATTCCAAGCGCATCCGTAGTGCAGCACCTTTGCGCTCTGCTTCCACCGAGCGGGGATTTAGCGAAGCGGTTCCCCGCCGGAATCAGGGCATGTTGACCCTCGCGCCAGCGCAATGTTGGACACTTTTCAAGTGTCACTTCCTCACCGTCGCGACACCGTCATCATGCGCACCGGCGAGAATGAAGTCCTGAATCTTCGTCCACTTCTGAATCTTGGCGACACGATTTTCCGTCTGCGGAGACAAGTCGAGCGGACGGCCGCGCGTGTCGACAATCAGTCCAACCACGCCGCCGTGCAATGTTGCCGTAATGTCCTTCCCCGGCCCGGCGCCGACGTCAAAACCCTTCTCAGGTTTTATCGTGGCCTTAATCTCATCGCCCGGTTCAAGCGGATACAACATCAATTCTCCGAACGGCACACTCTCATTGAATTGCTTGCCGCTCTTCGACGTGCCCGTTATGGTCACACACGGTTTGCCTTCCTTGCTCTTGCCGACCGGACACACACATGAGCCGAGTCGAATCAAACAATCCTTCTCGAACACCTGAATCGCAGCCTCTTCGTGCACACTCGCCAGCACGCCCAGATGCGGCATCATGAAAATCGAATCCACCGCAAGCTCCGTCACGCCCTCCGGCTGAAACGCGTCGATCATCATGTGCGCGGCCTGCGAGCGGCGCGGCGCATGGGACAGCACACCGCCCGAGCCCACGATGATATTCAAGTCCATCATGTTCACCACCGTCTCGCCTGAGCCGCTCTGATCGAACGTGTCCGAAATCGTGCGCTCCTGCTGCACGCCCTTGAGCGATGTGGCGAAATTCTTGTGCTGGATGAACGCGAGCCGGAGCGCTTCGCGGGAAATCGCCTGCTCGATTTGCAGCTCTTCCTTCGTCTGCGGAATCGTCGTCGGACGAATCATCTTGTTGGCAATCCGGTTGCGCAGCTCACGCTCGTCTATTTCAAACGGCACCCAGCGCAGGATATTTTCAATCCCCGCTTCTGCCAGCACGTTCATCACCGAGTAGCTCATCCCGAGATTGGCCGACACCGTGCGATTGAAAACCGTCTCCCTGCCGTCGCCGCCGGGCACACGGAAAATGGAGAACACGTCCGTCGTCGCGCCGCCGATATCCACACCCACGAGCGTAATATCGCGCGCCTTCGCCACACGCTGCATGATGTCTCCCACTGCTCCCGGTGTCGGCATAATCGGCGCGTCCGTCCACGACATCAGCTTGCGGTAGCCGGGTGCTTGCGCCATCACGTGCTCCATGAACAAATCATGAATCGCGTCCCGCGCAGGCCCCAGATTTTCGCGCTCCAAAACCGGCCGCAGATTGTCGACGACAAGCAAATCCACTTCGTCACCAAGCACCTTCTTGATTTCGTCGCGCGCCTCTTTGTTGCCCGCGTAAATCACGGGCAGTTTATACGACGACCCCAATCGCGGACGCGGACGCGCCGCTTTCAACAGCTCCGCCAACTCAATCACATGCTTCGTCGTGCCGCCGTCGATTCCGCCCGAGAGCAGAATCATGTCCGGACGCAGCTTGCGAATACGCTCAATCTTCTGATGCGGCAGACGTCCGTCATTGCTCGCCAGCGTATCCATCACGATTGCACCCGCGCCAAGCGCGGCGCGCTCTGCCGATTCAGCAGTCATGGCTTTCACTACACCGGACACCATCATCTGCAAGCCACCGCCTGCCGACGACGTGGAGATGTAAATATCACAGCCGCGATTGCCGGACTTGGTTTTGATAACTCCGTCCTTCTCCGTAAACTCCCGGCCCATGATCTCGCCAATTTCAGAGATTGCATTCAGCACCCCCTTGGTGACGTCTTCGAACGGCGCTTCCACGGTCGTCGGCGCTTCACCGCGGCAGACCAACCGGTATTCGTTCCCCTGCTTCTCAATTAAAATTGCTTTCGTCGTCGTCGAACCGCAGTCCGTCGCCAGAATGGTCGTAATCTCTGAAGGTTTCTTGCTCATGCTCTCTTGGGTTTATGGTGAGGGGTGGTGATTTGATAAAGTGTGACAATTAAGAGATATTCTTTGGCCATCCGATACCATAAATAATGACGCCCACAATGCCCGCCGCTAACAATCCGATCATAAATCCTTTTGGAGCGCCAAGTAATTGGCCCACAAGTATTCCGCCTCCTGTGAAAAGGAAGAATGGTTGCCATTTTTTGATGTATACGTCTTTCCTTGCCTTAAAACGCTCTTCGTTGGAAACCCATTCGCCGCAATGCTTGCATTTAGAAGCAGAGGCATCTATATCCTCTTGGCAGAAAGGGCATTTCAGTAGATTTGTTGGTGTTACTTCTTCGTTACTATTCATTGCTATTTTACTGCTGATTTATTGGAATACGTTCAGCGAACAAACGTGCGACGATATCTAATTCCTCGTATGCAACGACGTATAGATGAGCCTCAAACCTTGGCCACACATCCATTTTGGAGTACAAGAAATTCCAAATTGCATGATGAGACTGGTAGCCATACGCCCGATTATATACATGTGTCAGGACAACGCGCTCAATATGTTCACACACGTTTATCGGAGCGAGTGCTGCCCAGTATTTGGCGAGGTTTGTTACGCCACCCCCATTTTCAATTTCTACAACATGCGTTTCGTTGCCGGATCTTACCCGCAAGTCGCCAAATTGAACGGATGGTAGATTGGGAAGGATCGCGAGTTGATTTTGATTGCCTTGGCCAATTGTGTATTCCAGATTTCTTTTTTCACATATTTTCTGGAATGGAAGGAGCCAATTTGCTTCATGATTTGCCATTTCGTTGCCCAAGAGCATTTTAAAGTTGTTTGCGAACTTCTGATTTGGATTCTACTTTTCATCCCAAAACCCCCAGCAACTCCGGCACCCGATACACACGCCTATTATAGTTTCCTGTCATTTCTTGGATCAAACCAAGCTCTTCAAATAGCTTGCAGTAACCCGCCATCGCCGGCGGCGTCACGTTGATGGTCTGCATAGCTTGTGACTGTGTGAAAACGGGTTGACAGAAAATAAAATCCACCAATTCAACTGCGCGGCTTCTGGAATGCTCAAGAACTTTCGTGTGATAACTCCGATGCAGTGCAAGAATCTTTTGACTTCGTTCGATTGCATCTTCAGCGGCTTCCTGCACGCCTTGAACAAAATACTCGAACCACTCCTGCCATGCACCCTCGCGCGTCACGCTGTTCAATCCGGCATAATAATCGTTGCGAGTGGCGGCAATGTAGCTCGATAGCGACAGAATCGGAATGGCCAGCAGCCCCTCTTTCTGCAGCATCATGGAGATGAGTAACCGCCCGACGCGTCCGTTACCATCTTCGAAGGGATGAATCGCCTCAAACTGATAGTGCGCAAACGCGATCTTTGCCAAGATGGGAAGCTCGTTATTTGTGCGAACGAATTTCTCCCAATCATAGAGAAGTTCCTCAACTCGTTCCGCTGGCGGTGGAACATAAATGGCCTGTGAGAGCTTTGAACCGGGTCTGCCGATGAAGTTTTGTGTTTCCCGAAATGCTCCCGGGTTCTTGTTCCGACCGCGCGCATCAAGGACCTCATGCATCAGTCGTTCATGAAGTTCGCGGATCAGGCCAAGACTGATTTCCCGTGACTTCATCTGTTCGAGACCAAATCTGAGCGCGTCAAAGTTGTTGTATGCTTCACGCGCGTACCCATTCCCCTGATCCGTTTGCTCCGCTTCGTATTGATAGACTTCCGCAATGGTGGTGTGGATGCCTTCAATCTCAGAACTCAACACCGCTTCCCGTCGCATGAACGCGTAGGTCAAGAGTTCTGGACTCGGTAATTGAACCCCCAGTTCTGATAGCCGCCCGAGGCTATGCTCGGCCTTGCTAAGCTGCCGAATGGCGTGTAACCCAAAGTTAACTCGCGGCGGCAAAGGGTGGGGCAGGAATGCTGAGTAGTTTCCCTCGCTGGCGTGAGTCAGGGATAGAAGGTCACCGGGGCTTGCGGGTGTATGCCATGTTACAGACATAATATCTTTCAAAACAAATAATTAAAGAGTTCTTAAGATTTGCCAATCAATCTAAAGAAAAATGGTCTTTTCCTTTAGATTGTCAGAATTAACTTAACTTCTCTTAAAATAGCAACCCCCAATCTAAACAAAACCACCCTTTTCCTTTAGATTCTCCCCTCAATCTAAAGAAACCTTAGGCGCGCGGCCAAATCCTTTTTCCCGTGGCAATCTCTTCAATGAAAATCGCGTTCATCGGGCAGGCATGCGCCGCCGCCAAAATTCCCTCGTCGTCATCCGAATCGGGATTATCCACCCGTGCCTGATGCTCCTCATCCAGCGCGAAAATGTCCGGCGCTTCCATCATGCACAGCGTCGAACCGACACAGCGGTTCTTGTCAATCGTGATTTTGTATTTGGACATGGGCTCTTCTGATTTCCCCCCAGTCCTCTGGGGGGATGAAAGGGGGGTAAAATGTTATGCGGGGTGATGGGCGATGGGACAACTGCTCCAACTGACCGGAAACTCATTCAGGGCTCTTGACACAATCGCCGGCTGGTATTCCAGTATATTCGCTTCAAGCTGCGGCAGCTCCATCCGCTCCGCCATAATCCGGAATGTCTCCGCCGCTTCAAGTCTCGCCAGCGGGCCGCCGATACACACATGAATCCCGTGCGCGAATGCCACGTGCGGATTCGGGTTGCGCGTGATATCGAGCTTGTCGGGATTCGGGAAAATTTCCGGATCGCGGTTGGCCGCAGTGAGTGCGAGCAACAAGCGCTGGTCTTTCTTAATCTGTTTGCCGCCGACTTCCTGATCGTATTTCGCCCAGCGCACCGTGGCCTTCACCGACGTGTCGTAGCGCAACAGTTCTTCCACCGCGCTCTCGGCTAAACCCGGATTCTTCTTTAGCAGTGCCCACTGATCGGGATTATGAACAAACGCCAGCGAGCCGTTGTTAATCAGGTTCGTCGTCGTCTCGTGTCCGCCGAACACCAGCAGAATCGTGGTCGAAATCACTTCGTCACGGCTCAGAATCCCGTCCTTCTCCGCCTGTGTCAGGAGCGAAATCATATCGTCCTTCGGATGCTTGCGGCGCTCTTCGACCAGCGGCGACAGATATTCCACGAACGACGTAATCCCTTCGCACGCAATCTCGCGGCGTTTGGGTTCATCGGCGCGAATGAAGAACAGCAATCCGATCTGCTCGGACCAATATTTGATGTCGTCGCGATCCTTATCCGCTTCGGGAATCCCCAGCATATTCAAAATCACGGTCAGCGGAATCAAATACGAAAACTCCTTGACCATATCGTATTTCTTGCCCGCTTCAATCCGGTCAATCACCGAGTGCACAATCTGCTGAATCCGCGGTTTGTATTTCTCGAGCGCAATCGGTGTCATGTGCGGATTCAACAGTCTCCGAATGCGCGTGTGATCCGGCTGGTCCTTGAAGATAAACCAGTTGGCCAGCACGTCGAAAATCGGCTTGAATCGCACTTCGTCACCGGGACGCATCTCTTCAGAAAGATACTTGATTCTCTGCGAAGACCACCCCGCCGGATCGCGCAGCACCTTGACGATATCGTTATACCGTGTGAGCATCCAGCCGCCCCACTTCTCATTCCAGTACACCGGATCGTGCGCGCGCAGGTGATGATAGTACGTATGCGGATCGTTCATCACGTCCCGCGTCATCATGTCATTAAAATACTCTGTGGTGTGCATCTGGTCTCCATTTCCCCCCATTCCTATGGGGGGACTAAGGGGGGTAGAATGTTTAAGGAATTACGAACAAAATAAGAAATCGAAAATTTATAGGGGCGGATGGCAATCCGCCCGCGTCAAGCGCGATCACAAATCAAGAACGCATTGTCATCCTGAAGCCGCCGCGGCTGAAGGATCACTCTGCTTCCTGTCCCGCTTCCATAAGGGGCGTCAATTCCGAAACCCAAACTCCCCCTTCTTCTTCGGAGGCTCAGGCTCCATCAACTGCCGGATCGCTTGAAATACAATTGAGAACTGCTTGTCGTATTTCTTCTCCAATTCATCCAACCGTGCCGCCAAATCTTTGTGAGACGCAATCAGCTCGCGCATCTTCACAAAGGCCCGCATAATCATAATATTCACCTGCACCGCACGCGGACTCCGCAGAACGCTCGACAGCATCGCCACGCCTTGTTCGGTGAAGGCACGGGGAACGTAGCGAATACCGCCCCAACTTGAGATCACAATTTGTGATCTCAAGTTGTCAAACTCCTCAGCAGTCAATGTAAACATGAAATCCTCTGGAAATCTATCGGAATTTCTTGTTACTGCTTGATTTAAGGTCCGAACAGGAAGTTGATACAATACCGCCAAGTCCCTGTCCAGCATGACTTTCTGTCCACGGATCAGAAGTATCTTATTTTCAATATGTTCGATTGGAATGAGGTTCGTCATAAGCAACTACTTGATACTCCAATTAGGCACCTCAAACTCCCCTTCCCCCTTCCTCCATTCACGCAAAAGGGCAGGAGGTCTTGAGTTACTTCACAAACTCCGATTCGCTGTTCATCTCCTGAATCACTCCCCAATACGGACTCTTCTGAAGCTCCGTTTTCAAATCGCGAATATATTCTTCGCGGCCAAGAATGAACGGCGGCCATCCCGTTTCGAGCAACTCCAATCCAAGCTGCGCGTTCCCGCTGTAAATCAACTCCACAAAATATCTGTGCAGCACCGCCATCGAAGCCGGCAGAGACTCATCTTCCCGAAGACTCTGGTAATCCTTCCATGCCTTGCCGTCCCGCGATTCGCGCAGCATCCGCAGCACGTCACTCGCCGTCGGAGTATTGGCTTGCATCAGCTCCGCACTCGGCACAAATCCCTTGCGCGACGATTCCAAAATTACTTCCGGCAGCGGCGAATCGCTGTGCGGCAGTTTCCAATAGTCGAGTGTCAAATCATTGGCTGTAATTTCCCACAGCCCGTCCTTGTCCGCGTCCGACCAGCGTCCCGCGTGTTCAATCGTGTCGAGCACTTCAAGTTTCGTTCCGAGCGACAGCACATATTGCGCAAAACAGCAATGCGCGCCGCCCGAATACGTTTCCACTACCACGTCCTGAATTCTGTCTCCTGTCAAATCGCGCGGCAGTCCCAGCGAATCACTGTTCAGAAGCTTCACAAAATACTCGGCCACACTCCACACCGGCTTGTCACGGTGTGACACCGCCAATTCATGTGTCATCCCGAAATTCATCACCCGTGTTGTGAACGTGTAGTCCCCGATCTTCGTCACCGATGCCGTCGAGTCCGCGGCTAAGAGAGTACTACTTAAACAGAATGGAAGCAGCAGCACCGGACAAGCAAATCGAAACAGACCTTCCTTGATACGAGTAAACTCTCTCACTTACCTATCCTCCCAAAGCACAATTTCGCCGGAGAAACTTGTGCCTTGACCATATGACGACCTGTAAACTAATGACTGTTCGCTTGCAGTAAAGCGGTTGCCTGAATTCTTCGCCGCGAAGACTGCCGGAATTTCATAGCTCATTCTACCCCCGTCGTGCGTGATTTGCGACCCGAACACCGTTGCAACATGTGTCACACCCTGCCGCCGCAAATACTCGACCCCGTTCCCACCGCGGCACGCTTCCACGTAATCCCAGCCGTTCACCAATCCGTCCAAATTTGTTACCTGGTGTCTGCTGTGATAGCCGAAATAGCCTGCATCCGCCAAACCTATCACTGCGTCATTCTGCAAATGCTCGTTGCACCACTTCGCCGCTTCAATCACTTCCGTTTGGAATGTCCCTTCGCTCCGGTTCAGCCACTCAAAACGGGAAATCTGACTCTTTAAGATAAACACCCCGAGCAACATAGCGGCTCCCCACTGCACCGCAGTTCGCCCGCGAGATATTCCCATCAACGCTCGCTCAACTCCCCAGCCGATTACCACCGCAAGCTGAAGCAGCGGTGACACAAAGTACCAGTTCGCAAGCACCCATCGAACGCTCACCAACAGAAACATCATATACATTGCGTTGCCCAAAGCCCAATGAAAAAAGACCCGCTCCACGTCCGGTCCTTGCCGCCCAAGACGAGTCCGTAAAGCGAACCAAACCAGCAGAGCGAATGACGATACACAAAGCAACAGCACTCCTTTGTCCCGCAGCCATAGTTCAGGGCGGAACGAAAGCTCACCCGTAGTTTTTATGGCTCCGCTAATCGGCATCGCATGACCGAACCAGACCCAATTCCCCGCAAAGTAAAATATCAACGCCGCAAACGGAAGCAAGATAATCGGCAAACACTTCTTCAACATCTTGACTCGCGAGGGATGCAAGGGGCTAGTCCAAAGTTCGCGCAGAGCGAATAATCCCAATCCACTCACTACAATCGCATGATCCACACGACTAAGAACAATTCCTGCCCCCAATAGTCCCAACAGCCATACCGCCGATGAAATATCCGCTTGCTTAAGAAGGGTCATCACATACAGCAGGATGAATACTCCCAGCACGGTTCCTTCCATGCCGCCTGTAAACAGTGTCGTTGTTCGTCCGTAAAGCAGCAGCGAGCCGGCAATCATTGCCGCAATAACGCCGCTTGCTTGCTCGGCAACTTTCATTATGAGTAATGCCGCTAACGCCGTCAATCCTGCGATGAAAAGACCGTAAACCAGTAAGTAGCTTCCCGGAAAAATGTAAACCTTCAGCGCCGCAATGGGCACCAGAAGCCAGCACCACAACGGTTGGTATCCGTTCGTAGGATTTGTACCGTCAAATGTGCTCCCGTTACCTGCTGCGATGTTCTCCGCAATTCTGAAATAATAGTATGCGTCGTCGTGAAAACTCGCGGCGAGCATCCGCTCCTCGCCAACAAGCCCGAAGAGTGTCGGTACAAGACTTACTGCGAATACGAGACCGGCAACCCATCGCCGACTCATCAGCTGCGGCACGGCTCGCTTCCTTTCGGACCAAAACTCGCATATACCACACCGTCCGTTCCCGTCACGTCAAAAGTCTCCCACTCCGCACGCCGCACCCAATCCCGCACGACAACATTCCGCTCATCCTGTGTGAGAGCATACAATTCGTCCAACGCGGCTTTCGATGGCTTCACTCCAAATGCGGCCTCATATAAATCCGCAAAACTATAAGCACAATGAGATGACATAATTCTTCTGTTCCCTCTTCCTCCATTCATGGGGGAAGGAATGAGGATGGGGGTCTCCATTTCCCCCCATTCCTATGGGGGGACTAAGGGGGGTAAACTTCAGAAAACTTTACTACCGACGGCCTCTGGCCGTCTTCGTATCTCCGCTTCTGTTCCCTCTTCCTCCATTCACGGGGGAAGGGCAGGGGATGGGGGTTTGCGTCCGCTGGTCACATATTCGGATGCACCATCGTACTCCAAACCGCGTTCAAATTCGCGTCGAACTTTGTGATCAACGCCGAGTAACTTCCAATCCCGCGGTCAAATGCTCCGCACAAATAAATACTACCGTCGTCCGCAATCGTGATATCCTTCAACACCACATGCGCGCTGCCGCCGAAACTCTCGACTCCAATCACGTTAAATGCGCTGTCGATCAGCATCAGCCGCACCGGATCCGTTTCACTGCATATCGTTCCGTTGCTTGCGGCCACGAGAATGTTTTCACCGGCAGGATAAAGCACCACCGAATCCTGACAGCCTTCCACATACAGCGTCGTGTCCCGCTCTTCCGTTCCGCTTGCCGTATAATACCACAAATGCGGATCGTTGCTCGTCATGTTCACTCCGCCGGCAATGAAATTCCCATTCCCAAGCTGCGCGATGGATGTCACTCTGTACTCATCCGTCCGATTGAACTCGATGTCGTGTCCGTGAACGCCGTTGTTATCATAGAACCGCACGATCTCGCTGTATTGCTCCACCATCGCAAATCCGCCGTTGCGCAGACTCACCACCGATGTCCAATGAAGCTCCTGGCTATCGAATAGCTGCGACCACATCACCTCACCGTATTCCGTCACACAAGTCAGGCGTGCCGATCCGGTGCTGCCTAAACCCCAATAGAGTAAATTCCCGTTTGCAAGTTTCACGACGTGCATCGGATAAATATGCATCTCGTCCCAATTCTGATAGAAGGCATAGCTGTAATCACACGACAACTGTGCGAATCTGACAAGTATCTCCTGATACTGACCGTCCCTCACGGTGATGGTCGGCAATACGACTTCAGAGTGATTAAAGCAACTGCCGAAATTAACTCCAGCCTGCAGAAATCCGTCCGCGACCCGGTCAAAGTAATACACCAATCCGTACTCGTAATTCCCTCCGCCGACACTTTGAAAATGTCTCCCGCCCGCCTGCAGCTTCAATGTCTGTGAGTTAAAATAATACGGCGGATCATAAATCGGCGATGTATCCAAATGAATCGGGTCCGCGCCTTCCTTCCACCGGCTTACTTCCTGACAAAGAACCCACACTTCTCCGTTCTCCGTTTCTTCAACTCCAACCGCAATCAAATCCTGCGTCCGCGGTTTGCCGTTGTAAATCGGCGGTTCTTCCTCACAGCCCAGCATCAATAAACTCAACCCTAAGAGTACTAAGTAACGCATAATCCCTCCAGACTATGGCTTCCTCACAATTAGGCACACTTCCCCAATAATATGTAACCTGCAAAAATACGAATTTTCTTGTCCAAAATCAAACGAACCCGCCCCCTAAACTCTAATACAGAGAGGAGTTACGCTTCTGATTTCCCCCCAGTCCTCTGGGGGGATTATGGGGGGTAAAAATGTCAGACAACTTCACTACCGACGGCCTCCGGCCGTCTTACCCGTACTTCGCCGTTGTGGGTCTCCAGACCCGCAATGGACAATCACGAGAATTCTGAAGCAAATCGATGATGTCGCCCAAATTCAACAAAACTGTTATCTCCAGCCAAATCAACCCTCACTCACTCAATCCATAAAAAACAATAATTAACACATAACTCCCTGTTTTCCCGTACTCGAAAAAAGAGGCATCACGCCTCTCTTTTGACTCAAAAATCGTAACTTCAATAAAATGTAAGTCACGTCATAACAATATTATACATGCGTTCAGTTTGCACCAATTTGAACAAACGGTCAAATAAGTCTCTGTCAAATCAACAACTTGTGCAATTTATGCGGAAGTGGCTTGACAAACGGACGTTTATACTATATATTTAAGCCGTCACCAACAACCAATTCTCCAACCACAACACAACATGATTTCAAAACCACTCTCAAAAGCTCAAGCCCTCCTGGCCAATCCCGAAAATCTCGATCTCGATGAACTCAACCATCAACTTGCCATCGCCGCTCTTGAAGCCGATGCGCAAGCCGCACTGATTCAGCTCTATGAGGACGAACTCCGCCGCGAACTCAAAGCCAAAATCGAACTCGCCGGCGCGATTCCCGCCTGCCCCGAGCCCGACCACGCCTTCACCCTGAGCGGCAAGCAGCTTCTCTCCGCGCGCCGCGAAGCATCGCTGCATTTCAATCAGGTCTTTCAGCTCTCGCCCATGCTCAGAACGGCAATGAACTCCCGCGCCGCCCGCATTCCCGCCGACCAGCTGCACCGCTCAGGTCTCGGGTCAAACTAATCGCACTTCCGCCGTTGCGCGTCTCAAAATCCGCAATGGCAGCAACAACTCTTCATCTATTCACCAACAACAGGAAGCACCCGCGCTCTCGCATGAGGTGCATCACCAGCAAAACATGCCATCAACATACAAAGTCAATAACGAAGGCGCCGGAGCGAATCTCCTGCTCACCTTTGAAGTGGATACAACCGCCAACAAGGACTTCACCTGGTCGGATATCGACTCCAATCTCACCGCCGCCGCAATGGCCGACAACAACAAAGCCGGCATGGGCGCGGCAGGCTCGCGGCTGATTGGAAAAGTCATCTCCGTCTCCGATGAATTGCAGTCCGGCACCGCCGTGCCTGCTCTCTGCACCGTGCAAGTCACCGGAGTCGCAAAATTCCTCTATTCCGGAACCGCACCCGCCGTCGGACAAAAAGTCGAGTGCGACGGCACCGGCAAAGTCCGCCGCGCCACAACGTCCACCGATGTCCCCACCGGCGGAACAACTCATCGCGGAATGGTCATCGCCGTGGACACCACACTCACCACCTGCGATGTTCTCCTCGATGCCTGATGAAACTCCGTCGCCGCGGCACCCGCCTCGGGTGCCCCGTTTCCTCTTTCCAATTTCACAATTCCTCTTTCCAAAATATGTCTCTCGACTTTTCCCAAGCATACACTCTCCGCGAAAAAATTCTCGACCACTCCCGCTCCGGCAACCTTGCGCTCTACTCCGAAGCCCAAGAGCGAGGACTCTCATTCACCGAACTGCTCGAAGAACTCGACCCTTCGCCGCGTAAGCCCGACGGCTCTCTCGATGCGCCGCTCGACGCCTTCGAACGTCAGCTCTTTCTCGCGGAAATCACGCTCTCCGGCCGCAATGCCACCACCCTCGAACAATTTCTCTCCGGTCCCGGAATGATTCTCGCTCCCGAATACGTTTCGCGCGAAATCCGCCGCGGCTATAAAATGGTGCAGGACCCCGAAGAGCTCGTCGCTGCCATTATCCCCGAGCGCGGACCGACCGTCACTCCGCTCTATATCAAAACCGATTTTCCCAAGAAAGCTCAGCGCCGCAACGATAGCGCCGCCTATCCCGTCGTCAAGCTCGCCTATCGTCAAAAAGAAGCCGGCATGATTGACCGCGGACGGCAATTCGATTTCAGCTACCGCATTCTCAAGAATCAAAAGCTCGCCGAATTCCGCGTCTTCCTCTGGTGGATTGGCGCGCAGCTTGCCAATGATGAAATCTCCGAAATCTACAACATCATCATCAACGGTGACGGCACTTCACCCGCGCCCTCGAACTCCTTCAACGGCTCGGCGGGAACTTTCGCCTACTCCGACTTGGTTCATCTCGCCCTTGCCTTCGACGGCCCCGCGCGCATGACTCATCTTCTCGGAGCGAAATCCGATATCGAAACCGTGTTGAAAATCACCGAGCTGCAGGATGCGCAAGCCTTTCAGGGCGGAGCCTTCAGCAATACCGGCGACTATCGCACCTTCCTCCCCTTGAACACGCGTTTGGTCGCCGTCGAAGGTGCCACCGCCACGAAATTCGCCGCACTCGACCATCGTTTCGCCATCCGCGAATCCGTGGCGCAACCGCTCGTCATCGAAGCTGAAAAAATTATCTCACACAAGCTCGAATCCGCCGTCGTCTCCAAAGAATCCGCTTACACCATCATGGTGGACGACGCCATCGCCATGTCCGACTACTAAGCGCTTGTGCAGCGCACCCTCTGATTTCCCCCCAGTCCTCTGGGGGGATTAAGGGGGGTAAACTCTCAAGCGTATTCTCAATCGAAGAACGCGTTGTCATTCTGAAGGTTTAGCAGAAACCTGAAGGACCCCTCTGATTTCCCCCCAGTCCTCTGGGGGGATTAAGGGGGGTGACTATCCTTTCCCATTTTCAATTTCCTCTTTCAAATTTCATGTCAAAACCCACTCTCGCTTATGCGCTTGCCAGTCAACCGCTTATCTTCTTCTCTTTCAGCGGCACGACTACGACCGCTTCACAATATCTCTCCGGCCCCGGTGGAATTGCCGCCGACGGAATTCCCGTTCCCTTCGCCGGAACGCTCGTGAAGATCATCGTCTTCGACGGCTCCAACACCTACACCGACGACGACAGTATCACCTTTTCCGCGGGCGACCGGCTCAGCGTCTTCTGTCAAAATGCCGGTTCAAACTTCACCGTGCGCGCCCGGCTGAACGGCAGCTCCACCGCGCTCCAAGTCACCGGTGTGCCGTTTAACTCCACCTTGCAAGTCACCCTCGTCTTTGCCATTAACCGCGTCTAAGGAACTCGCATGGCTTTCACAACTCTCGACATCATTCGCAAACACCTTGTCGCGGCCAATCTGCCCTCGCAGCGAATCGAGAACGTCCGCGTCACTCTCTCCGGCACCACCGAAATCGCGCTGCCGCACTTCAGTCTCGAAACCGACAGCGGCGTCGTCAAGCGCGTCGCCTCCGACAAAGCCACACTCGAAACGGCTGTAGTGCTCTCCGATGAAGATGAAATCAGCCTGAGCAACAAGCAACTCATTCGCGGCAGCGTCGCCGTCGCCTCCGACTTGGCGTTAAGCTCCATCTTCAGCGAAGAATTTGATTTTCGCGTCAATCACGAGGCCGGACTCATCTCACGTATGGCATCCGGCGCGATTCCCAATTCCTTTCCCGTCAGCGTCTGGTACGGCTACTACGATGTCTTCGAACCCGCTACCGACTATGTACTTGACCATGACGAGGGAACGCTCCGCCGCACCGCCGGCAGCGCGATTCCCGACGGAGCTTCCGTGCTCGTGGATTACACCGTCGCGCAGGGCGCCGCGGAAGACCTGCTCATCGAGCAGGCCATCATCGAAGCCGATGATATCGTCGTGCGCGCACTTCGGGAAGGCTACAACTCGTCGTCCACCGACCAGGGATTGAAAACCGGAACCGCCTACTTGACGCTCTCCATCGTCGCGCGCGGCATGGCGGCTCTGATGCTCACCCGCAACACCGGAGGCGATGCCTACTCCCGCGCCCGCGAATGGCAGCAACTCTCCGACAAATGGTTCGCAGCCGCATGGAATGTCCTCGCTCCCTTTGTCGTTCCCCACTCACTCCGCTCAACGCTTATCGAATAACATGAATATCTTCGACAAAAAATCAAAACAAAAAGTGCTGGACAATCTGCTGGCTCTCGCCTGCGAAAACAAAAGCACAAACGTCTCAGCCATCAAACTCTATCTCGAATTGGCCGCCGCCGAGCAACCCGATGACACTCTTACCACCGAGCATGCCATCGAAATTCTCAGACAGGCGCAGAACGCAGCCACCGGAGAGCAGCAATGACCAAACACGAATTTCAGGAACTGTTCGCCTGTTCGCGAGACCCGTGGCGCTTCCTCACCACCTATGTCAAAACGCAAGACCCCGCGCACGGAATCAAACTCTATCCCGACTTCGACTATCTGCGCGTGCTCGCCTATCTCACTCTGAATCAGCGCTATCTACTCGTGCCCAAATCCCGGCAGATGATGGTCACATGGAGCGCCGTCGCGCTGTTCGTCTGGCGAGCGCTCTTCAAACAGCCCGGTGTCTATCTCTTCCTCTCGCGCAATGAACGCTGTGCCGAAGAGCTGCTCGACCGCGCGCGCTTCATCATCTCGCAGCTCCCGGCGTTTATGAAACCTGTTCTCACGACCAACAATAAATCCGAACTCGAATTCGGCGGACTGCATTCGCGATTGCTGTCCCTGCCCGCCACACCGGACGGCCCGCGCATGTATTCCCCCACCGCCGTCTTCTGGGATGAAATGGCTTTCACTCCCTTCGATATGCAAATCTGGACGGCTTTGCAGCCCGCCATTGAAAGCGGAGGCTCCTTCATCGGCGTCTCCTCTTCCGGCGGCGCGCTCAACCTCTTTGCGAAGCTTGTGCAACAATGTGATGAGAGTTGTCATCCTGAACGAAGTGAAGGACCCCTCTGCTCACCGTTCCACATCCACCGCATTCACTACTCGCAGCATCCCGCGCGCGCCGGAGAAGAGTGGAAGAAATCGGCCTCGCGCGGACTGTCCAAATCGCAATGGAGCCGCGAACAGGAAATCTCCTTTGACTCTTTCGACGGGCTCGTCTATTCCGAGTTCGACCCTGTCGTGCACATTCTCAAGGATGATTTTTATCCCCGCAAGGAATGGCCGCTCTTCCGCACCATTGATTTCGGCTTCCGCAAGCCGTTCGCACTCTGGCTGCAAAAACTCCCCTCCGGCGAATATGTCGTGTTCTCCGAATGGGAAGGCCGCGATGCCACCACCGAGGCCATGCACGCCGCCATCCTGCGCACGGATATCTCCTTCGGTCTCAAGGAAACCGACTACCTGTGGAGCTCCTGCGACCCCTCCGGAGCCGCCGCGCAGGACAGCGGCATCTCGCCCGTGGATTATCTGCTTCGCAACGGCATGAAACTCCGCTACCGCTCCTCGCGAGTCAGCACCGGCGTTGAACTTGTCAAGGCCGCCTTCCGCGATGCCGCAGGTAAAGTCTCGCTCTTTATCTCGCCGCGCTGCCGCAAACTTATTCAAGACCTGCGCACCTATCAATGGAACGCAGACAAGGACGAGCCGGTCAAGGATGGTGACTCCGACCACTCGCTCGATGCGCTGCGCTACTTCTTCGTCAATCTCGAAGCTGTCGAAGAACGGCAGCCCGTACCGCGCATTGTCAAATGGTGAAAAAAAAAGAGCGGCCCGAGGTTTCTCGAGCCGCCCGCAATCCAACTGCGACGGTCAACTATTCCTGGCTGTCAACACTCAAGTTCAAAACCTTTGGCGGCGGAGGTAATGCCGCGGCGGAATTCGGTGTGCAGTTCAACGTCAGAACGACTCTGACATTATCTGCTAAGTTGGCGTTGGTCGCTAAGGAATTGTTGCCGGCAGGATAGGGGTTTGTTACAAAAGAATATCCGGCTGGATAAATCGCATTCGGATCCGTGGTGTACCAGATCGTCACAACGCCGGGCAGATTCTGATACCAGCGCAACGTGGCGATGCCCGGAGAATTCCAAATATAGGTCAGGCTGTCAATCTCACAGGGCGCCTGATCCAAGCAGAAGGCAAACTCATAATTCGGAGCCACCGGACGAATGTTATCCCCAAAAGGTGACGTCGCCCAATACCATAGGCAACTCGGATCACCAAGCTTTTGAATGGTGAGATTGCCGGAAAGCAATTCACACGGCGGAGAAATCTCCACCTCATATTGGGAGACAAGGTAACTTCCGAAATAGAGCTGCGGAAACTGTGCTCCCGTTGCGGTCACCGTGTATTGGCAGGTGTCCGTCCCGTTGCCGAACGTCAGCAAAAACGTTTCCGGTGCGCCATTGCAAAAGACCGGGAAACCCCAGAAATGAACAGAACCCACGACACTGTTGACCGAGTAGTTATCACTGTACAGTGTGCCATAATCCACATGCGACAAGAGCCCTGTGCCGGCTTCATTGGGAAGGAACGGAAGCTGACTGAAGATAATCTCGCCTTCTCCGCACTCCGGACGTGTGTAACATGCGCCCGTCGAACAGGGCTCAAGGTTTGTCCAGCTTCCGCCCAAACTGTCACAGGCGTTCGGCCCGATGTAGGCGCACGACGGATTACCGGGGTTGCCATAACAGCACGAGCCGACACACTCGAACACGTTCAGCACAAACGGCCCGCAACGCGAACTTGACCAGCCTTCAACGGTTAGATAATATGTGCCCGCTTGCAATTCGACACAGTTAATCACCGACAGACCGATTCCGCCGCAGGCGTCGTCGTCTTCAGCGATCACACTGCCGTTGCACTGATTGCTCAAATAGATATAGCTGTCCCAAATGCTGTCATCGTTGCACGTTGAGAACGTCCACTCGCCGCTTTGAGGAATGTTCACACAGAACGTGTAATCTTCGCTCGGACGCAAATTGTTGTCGTTACCCGCGCCGCACGTGTGCCACGCGCCGCTGCCGGGCGCTTGAATGAACGCGTCAATTTGGCAGCCACTGCACGGAATCAAACCCACCTGCATTCTGTACGTGCGAAAATCATTAATCCCCGTGAACGTATTCGGACGGACCATGACAGAGTAAGTTCCCGGTTGGAAACATGGAGTGACGTGCGTCGCGGTCGAACACGGATACGGGTATGACGTATAAGTCCACAAGAAACTCCAGGGGCAGCTCGCTGTTGTAACAGTAAGCGTATAGCCCACCTCTGAGTTCAAAGTGATCGCGAGCGAGCATGCTTCCGTTAATGTGAAACGATAGGTGTCCACGTCGCGGTAATTGCCGCCGTTCGGACGAACACCGGTGAACAAACGGCCGCACACCGTCTGGCACGGCTGTATGTCCTGCCAGGATTCAACTCCGCCAAACAACGGATTCTCGCAGCCGCCATTGCAGTTGTTCTGCAGATGTGTGCTGTCGCGAACTTCAAAACACTCCTGAATATCACCTGGCTGGCACTCAATATTGCAGTTGTCAAACACGTTCAAAACATAGTTGCCCGAGCTGGAGGCGTATCCGTCCACGATAATGTGATACGTGACGCCTGCTGTCAACGTGCGCGTAATCAGCGAATTTACACCTATTCCGCCGTCGTCATTGCATTCAAGCGTCGAATCTCCCGGGCAGGTTCCGAACCGCTGAATGTAAATATATGTGTCATAGCTGCTGCCATCCGTCGTTATCGTATAGCTCTGCGTGTACGGCGGAACGAAAGAATAGATTACGTCCGGTGCATTGTTATTGAAGCATGCGCCGCCAATCTGAGCAGGACTGAAGTTGTTGGCACGACCCGAAGTTGTGCCCGTGTCCGTGTACGGCAATCCGTTGATCGGTGTTGCAGGACAGGTGTCATTGCCTTGATCCAACGGATTGGCAGGATCACGAACGACGCGCTGCGAATACAGGTCGTTCAACTGATCTTTGAGATTCAAACGCGTAATTTCATCCGGTTCAACTGAGCTGAAACCACCGTCAATTTGAAACTCCAACTCCTTGATCTGCTGTTCAAGCCGGGTCAATTCCACTTGGCGAATCACCGCACCCGGTGCGAAGCCTCTGTCAGCTTGTATCACAGGGAGATCAGCAGGCACCTTGCTCGCATGGCCTTTCACCAACGGAATCAACTCGCGAATACGAGTTGTCCATGCTGGGTCTGGCGTCTGGCCGTTGGCCTTTGCCTTGGCAATCATGTCCTCAAGCTCTGCAATTTCAATTGCCGGAGCTTTGCCAACAAGCGACAACGGGACCTGTGATGTGGCAGCAATTGTCATACAACACCACAAAAGTAAAACAACAGTCAAAAGTCTCTTCATCCATCTCTCCTTGGTTTGGGAATCATCTAATCTATATAAATATGACTACACTTGTCAACATAAATCGACAATTCTCGGCTCGGGAGCGAAAAAAAAAGCGACCCGGAATTTCAGGTCGCTCATCTAAAACTACTCAAGCAATTACTTGATTCTCGTTTGAAGCAGAATTGAATCCACTTCAAACTTGCTGATTACTGCGATTGAAACAGAGGCCGGGCAGAAGGTGTCGAAGCCGCCGCTGAGCACTCAACCACGAGCACGATGCTCGTGATGTCGGAAGCGAACAGAGCGTCCGCAGTCTGCCAGCCCGAACCGAACGGAAAACTGCCAAAGCTGACTGTTCTTGAGGCTGGAGCGCAGCCAGAGCAACGGTGTTTGTCCGCGCATGGGTCTACAGAGCGAGCAAAGTCAACAACAGTGCCGCGATTGTCTTCATATTTTCATCGCTTTCTTCTTGTTCACAAATTTCAGCAAGTCACTCGCAATCTGTCAGCAAGAGAACGCAACCGCTGAGAAAAAAACAGGCAGCCCGAAGGCCGCCTATTAGACAAATCGAACTTGCCGATCACAGGGTCATTTAATCTGCGGCACAATCGTCAGCGGTGTCGGCGCACTTGAGAGCGGCAGCGAGCAATCGTTCACCAGCACAAGGCCGAGAATCTGGTCAGGCAAATAGATGGGGCCCCACGTAAAATGGCCTGCGGGCAGATTTCCTGCCGCGAAGACGGTGTAGCCCGCCGGGAAGACGGAATTCAAATCAGTCGTCGAGTAGACTGTGATATAGCTTGCCTGCGGCATCCACCAATTCATCATGTAACCGTCTTCGGTTTGCCATTTGATGGTTACGCTGTCCGGAGGCAGACAAGGTGCACCCAGACAAAACGCGAAGTCCGCCGTTCCGCTGGGCCAGATTCCGTCACCGAACGGAGAAGTGCACCAGTACCACGCGCAGCCGGGATCACCGAGCTTGGCAATCGAGATCTGTCCTGTGTCAAATGAACACGGCGGAGAAAGATTCACAGCATATTCCGACAGCAGGAATTGGCCGAAATAAGCCTGCGGCAACTGCATGCCCATAGTTGTCACCGTGTAAAAGCAAGTATCAATAATGTTTGTGAGTCGCACCACAAATGTTTCGGGAGCGCTGCTGCACGTAATCGGGAAGCCCCAGAAGCGAACCGAGCCGACTTGCGAGTAGGTTGAGTAATTATCGTATTGGATGAAACCATGATCAATGTGCGAAAAGTATCCGTTGCCGGATTCATCGGGAAGCCACGGCAATTGAGAAAATACCGTTAGTCCGTCGCAGGCCGGCCGCGTGAAACAGGCTCCGCTGGAACACGGTTCGAGATAGGTAAACGTGCCGGCGTAATCCTCGCACGAGGAGGGCGTTGTGTATTCACAGAGCGGTTCGGCGGGATTTCCGTAGCAGCACGAGCCATAGCACTCATTGATAATGAGAGTGTACGGTCCGCAATAGGTCGAGCTGTAGCCCTCGATGGTGAGATAGTAGAGTCCGCGGTCGAGCGACAGACAGTTCATGACTGAAAATCCGACTCCGCCGCACCCGTCGTCGTTAGAAGCGATTACTCCGGAGCAGCAGGCGTTTGTCAAATACATATAGCTATCCCACTCGTCCGGACCGCCGCAAAGCGAAAATGTCCAATCGGATGCCCACGGTATGACGACCGCCATTGTCACATCTTCTGACGGACGCAGGCCGCAGTTGTTTGCGTAGCCGCAGGTTGAACCGGTGACACCGGCGGGAGCCTGCACGCCGAAGTCAACGACGCAGCCGTTGCAGGGAATGAGCTCCATTCTCACACGGTAATCGCGGTAATCGTTGATGCCGCTGTAGAATAGGGGTCCAACCCACAAGTTATAGGTTCCAGGCTGCAGACACGATGTGTAATAGTAAGCCGTCGAGCATGGATGTTGCCACACAGGAGGATCAAAAAACAATTGCCACGGACAGTTATCGCTCAGTATAAAGATTTTACTGACAAACTCCGCGTCGACGGAGATACGCAGCGAGCAGGCTTCGGTCAGCGTGAAACGATAGGCATCGGTGTCGCGGAAGTTGTTGCCGTTGGGTCCGAAATATGTGAACACCCGGCCGCATATTGTTTGGTAGGGAAGAATCTCCTGCCACAGCGCCGAGCCGCCCCACGTGATGTTATTGCAGGCGCCGTTGCAGTCATTGTAAGCGTGCGAGGAGTCGGTCGGCTCCCAGCACTCAGTTACGTCACTGGCTTCGCAGGTGATACTGCACAAATCGGTGATGTTCAGCACATACGCGCCGGTGTTCGCCGAGTAGCCGTCAATGATAATGAAATACGTTTGCCCGGCATTCAGAACGAGCGAGAGAAAGGACTGCAGATTGCCGAAGTCGTCGTTGCAGCCGACCTGCGTGTTTCCCGGGCAGACTCCGCCGGTGTTCACATAAAGGTACGTATCATATGACGAGCCTTGCAGTGAGATGTTATAGGTATACGTGAACTGCGGTGTGAACTCATAAATGACATCCGGCGCATTAGTGTAGTTGCAGGAGGTAATCGGATTATAGTTGTTCACTCTTCCAACCGTGGTGCCGCTGTCATAATAGGGGATGCCCGAAACGAGAGTGCCGGGGCAGGCGTCATTGCCCTGATCGAGCGGATTGCGCGCGTGGTTCTGCTCACGCTGCGCGTAGAGGATGTTCAACTGCTCTTTCAGATCGGCAAAAAATAACGGGTCAGGTGCCTGCGCGCCTAACCCGCCTGTCAGTTCAAACTCGAGCCGTCGAATCTCCGCTTCCAGCGGTGTTAATGGCTCCGGTGAAACCACTGAGCCCGGAGGAAAATCTGTCTGTGGTAGAATCTCGGGGAGAGGATACGAAGTTCTCCCGGGGTGTCCTTTGACTTGAGGCAAGAGCTCCCGAATCCGCGCTGTCCACGCCGGATCGGGAGGAAATCCCGCATCCTTGGCGGCGGCAATCATCGCTTCAAGCCTCGCTACTTCATCTCGTGCATCCGTCCAACCGGAGAGTTCCTTTAACCCTCCGCTGCTTTGCGCTGCGGCAAACAAGGAAACCGTGCAGGCCAGCAGAAAACAAGCAATCAGAAGCTTTTTCATGGCCTTCTCCTATGAAGTGAGGGTGAAGAAATATACTTCACTTTCGCTCGAGATTCAATACTTATGCACGATATGATTCGATAAAACACCGCGTGTATCGATACTTCCGGTTTGTCGCGCAATTGTCTCTAAACAAAATCAAGTTTTGCATTGTGCCCGATAAACAAAAAGAGCAGTCCATAAGACTGCTCTCGCACACAAACGAATGAATATGTTCTCTTACTTCAGCAACACCGCTCTTTGCACGGCATTGAAGACCGGAGTTTCGAGTTGAATAAAAT
This sequence comes from bacterium, assembly GCA_013360195.1. NCBI lineage: Bacteria > bacterium. The sequence goes on along the minus strand of JABWCQ010000014.1, from coordinate 32,517 downwards.
ATGTTCCGGACGACAAATCGTTCGCGTTAAACTGCATTTGATGAGTTCCGGCTGGGAGCGTTCCATCAAACAACGTGCTCGTCACTCTTCCCAACACATCATAGACTACCAACCGTCCCGTGACTTCGCGGGGTAAATCGAAACTGATGTTCGCCGTGTTGTTGAACGGGTTGGGGTAGATGGGATGGACTAGTCATCTAAGGCGACGACTTTAAAATAACGTTGTCCAAGAGAAATCAAGGTGTCCGTGAATTGAGTAGAATTCGGTGGGGAAACAACTATAACATCTTCCCAATCTCCATCAGACCATATAAACGATCTCTGTACCAAATATCGCTCAATCGTCGCCTCAAATCCATGAATAGTCAATGCAACAGGTTCCCAATTTAGATTGACCGAGTTGATGTCTGGTTCATAAATCATTGTCAGATTCTTCGGCGCAAGAGGTTTATCCGGGAGACCTGAAATGTGCTGAACGTTGAGGATGTCAACATAATAGTCGTCTGCAACGTAGACAGTGTGGCGGTCCACGGCAAGTCTGGTTGCGATTCCGTTTGTGTTGAAATACCCGCGGCGTCGAAGTATGTTCGGATTCGTTATGTCTACGATGTAAAGCCCAAAACCGCCATCCGGAATATATGCATAATTGCCAGAAACGACCACATCTGTTGGTTCTGTGCGCGTGGGAAATTGACCTGTAAGAATTGGGTTGGTGGGATCTGAGACGTCCAACATGCGAACTTCGTTGTCATCTGTCCAGAAGTCTGAATAGCTATCGGTGATAAATACATACGGTGAAGAAACGTCAATGTAATTCGAGTACCCGTCAGTGCTGTATGAGCCGATCTGAACGGGCGCATACGGATCGGATATGTCAATAATCGAAAGTCCGTAGGCGAAGTTGGCGACGTATGCGAAGTTTCCCGCGACAGCTACCCCAGTTGCTTGCAAGGGAGTTGTGCAAGCTCCAACTTCAACCGGTGCCGTCGGGTCGCTGACATCGAGAATCCGTATTCCGCTTTGGTAGCCGTCCGCGACGTAGGCAAAATTCCCTTGAAGTTGCACTCCTGTGGCGTAACCCGGTGTATCGAAGTGACCAACTTCTTCCAACATGGTCGGTTCAGAGAAATTGATAACTCTGATTCCCATTTCGCCATCTGCAACGAAAGCAAGTGAATCCTGAATCACGACTTCGAAAGCGCTTCCCGGCGTGTCATAGGTCCCGAGTAGTGTCGGTGCAGAGGGACTCAATATGTCAAAAAGGCGAATGCCGTCTTGTCCCTCGGAAGCGATCATAAAGTTCCCTTCCACCGCGATATTCGTAACAGACTTTGGAGCAACGAAACGGCCAATCTCGTTTGGTGCGCTTGGAGTCGTAATATCTACGAGGCGAAGGCCATCCCGATCAACTGTCAGAAGCACAATGCTTCCGAATGCTGTCACATCAGTCACTGCTCTTGATGTATTGAACTGTGCGATTTGTGTCGGGAATTCCGGATTCGAAATATCAACCAAAACCAATCCTCCTGTCTGTGCGCCAACACACAAAGTTGAGCCGGCTATCCACAGCGACCGGGCAACACCCGGCGTCTGTATGTGGCTAACAAACTCTGGTTGTGCCGGATCTGAGATGTCAACAACCCTAACCCCACTGCGGCCGTCCGCGATACAGGCAAAACTTCCCGACAACGCAACGTCAGAAGCATTGCCCGGTGTGTCGAAAAAACCGACTTCCACCGGATTACTCGGAACTGAAACATCTGCTATGTGAAGCCCAACTCCATCAACAACGTAAACGTATTGACCTCTCGCTGCTACGCCATTCTGTGACCCAATTGTCTCAAAAATACCAACCTCTACTGGTGCTGTGGGATCTGACACGTCAATGATCCGAAGCCCGTAATTCCATGTCGCCAGGTAGACGAAATTTCCTTCTTTGGCAACTTCCACGGCATAGCTATACCCGCCGCTGTCTCTGCTGACTTCAACAGGCCCGGACAAGTTGGAAATATCGATTATTCTGAAACTGTTTCCGTACGCAATATAGGCATATGTGCCGGAAATCTCTGCGCTGTAAGCATAACCGGGGGAAATGTATTGTCCGATTTCGACTGGCCGAGCTGGATCCACGAAACTCAGTATGCGTAGTCCTGTGTGTTCCGAGCATACAAAAGCAATGGAATCCTGAACGGAAACGCTAACCGCATCCTCCCAATAGTCTGACACAGAGCCAAGCCGAGTAAACACCAAACTATCCTGCCCCCAGACGAGGGCGGGAATAAATGATAAAAATATGAATAATCTACGCATGGACAGATTCCTGCAAAGTACAGTTTCTCTAAGATACCCCACAAAATCGCTATAGTCAATAACTCCTAACCAAACTCATCAAATTCTCCACCATGTTCTCTTTTCTCAAGAAAAACACCCTCCAAGAACTTCCAGCGCGGGTTTCAACACAGCGCGCTACCAATTACAAGCCTGTTCCCGTACCCGGAGAGGCTATCTCCCCGCCCCGTAATGTGACGGGCAATCTGTTCTCAGCCACGCTCGATGGCAACGAATTCGTCTGGACCGGAACGAATCGCGCCGAGTTCTACCGCTACCTGCGCGATCACGTGCCCATTATCTCCTCCGCCGTGTGGGCGTGGGTGCATCTGTGCGCGACGCCGCAAAGCTATACGCTGACCGGAAGCGAAGACGAAAAACGTAAGGCCGATGCGATATTGTCGGCGCTCGACAAACGGATGCTCGAAAATCCGCTCGTGCGGCGCGGTGGTATCGCGCATCTGACGGAGCAGTTCTTTCTCGAACTCTTCACCACCGGACGATTTTGCGGCGAAATCATTCCGCTGCCCGACGGCAAAGGAATTGACTACTTCCACACGATGGACGCGGACTTGATTCAATGGGAGCGCGACGGCCGATGGAAGGCGTTCATTGAAACAGAAACCAGACGGCCGGAGGCCGCCGGTAGTTCTCAAAAATTGTATCTGAATCCGGAGCGATTTTTTTATGCGTCGCTCGGCAGTGATATTCACAATCCGCGCGGGATTGAGCCGCTCGCTTCAATTCCGTTCGTGGCGCAAATTCAGGAAGCGATGCTCTCGGATATGGCGCGCAGCGCGCGCATGGCCGGAACGCCGCGCTTGCAAATCAAGGTCAAGCCGCCCGCGCCGTTCGCGCACGAGTCCGACCGCGAATATCAGGCGCGCGTCAACCGCTATTTCGACGACACCGTGCAACAATTCCGCAAACTCGACGCGGACGACAACGTGTTCACGTGGGACGACGTCGACGTCGTGCTCATTGGCGGCGACACCAACCGCAATTTCACGTGGCGATTAAACCGCGAGCAGGTGATTGAAGACGTGATTACGGGACTCAGGCTCTATCCGTGGGTGGTGGGACGGTCGCACGGCACGACGAAAAATTGGGTCGAAGCGCAATTCAATCTGCTGATGCAAATCGTGGATTCGGTGCAGAATCTCGGCAAGTCGTTGGGAAATTTCCTGCGCAACACGGAACTCTCGATGCAGGGCAATCTGTGCAAATCCGAACATGTCTTTGAACCAAACCAAGACCCGTTTCAGTTGTCGCGCATGCAGGCCCGCAGTATCGAATTTGAGACGATTGACAAAAAAGTCAAGCGCGGTTACATCTCGAAAGACGACGGCGCGCGGGAAATGGGGTATCAGAAGGCGTACTCGGCGGAATGACCCCCCCCTTGCCCCCCCGCTAAAGCGAGGGGAAAGCAAAAAGCCCGGCACGATGGCCGGGCTGAGCTGAACGTGAGGGGGAAGGTCAGTTGTTGTTGCGGCTGGCGATAATGTAGCGCGAAAAGTGATTCGTGCGCACCGTCAAATAGAGATTGAGCGGCCCCCATGACTGGTCGGCAAGCTCGCAGGTGCCGTCGTCATGCACATAGAAGGCGGCGATATCATCAGGGTTCAGCAACTGCCCGTAGCGAACCTGCGGAAGCAGCCAGCGCAGCTCCACCGTGCCGTTGAACTGGAAGGGATGCGGATACAAATCCACCACCGCTTCGCAGGTGTTCGGCATCACCATTGTAATGGTCTGGTTGTGCGGCAAGTCGCTGCCCTGCACGTGCAGGGACGTGAGATTGAGGATGCTCAGGAGATTGAGCGGCAGCAATCTGCGGCAGAGCTGTGACACCGAAACCGAATCGCATTCGTCCAATGAACTTGACGAGCGCAGCACCCTGTACCCTTCGGGCAATTGCAGATTGACAAGATCAAAGGGAATGTGCTGTGCTCCCAGCGCCACTTCCGACGGCTCGCTCGCGGTTGAGCTGACCGGATTCATTTCCGAGCAGGAAATTGCGAATGTGGCAATGAGAATCAATACAAACGAAACATACTTGCGGGAACCCGTCATTGTCGTCTTCAGCATACGCATCTCTCTTCGTGAGTTCGTGACATGTTGTGACTCGTCAACGCAACTGCCATGCCGGGTATGGTAAGTATAATAAGACATGGAATAACATATTTTCAATATGTGCTCATTGCGCGCAATCAACGCAAGATTCGGTTCATCTCAACCGAACGATTGAACCAAACCCGTGAAATGCGCCAAAAAAAAAGAGCAGCCGCTTGGGCTGCTCTGATTGAAGAATAGTTCGAGTTCTACTTGCGGATTGCCTTTTGACAGAAGGCGAGCACCGTGGGGAAGAAATCAGGATGCACGGCGGGCGGACCAAAACCGCCTTCGAAGGCCTTCATCTGTGTGCCCGCGTTGTTGAACCCGTGGTCCATGCCCTGAATGGCGACATATTCCGCACGGCCGGGATGATAGGAGTTCACAATGTCGCGCGCGTAGATGTGCTCTTCTTCGGCCACGACAAAATCCGCCGTGCCGCACACGAACAGCACGGGCGTATCCACATGCTTCCAGTAGTCGGCTAAACTCAAATCGGCCACTTCCTGCATGAAGGTGTAATGCGCGGGATAGGCGAGGTCTTCGGCGAGCGTCGGGTCCACGGCGAGAATCTGTTCGGGAGTCTTATGCTCGACAAAAATCTCGTGCATCGCCTTGTACTTGCGGTCAAGATAGATTTCAATGGAATCGTAGGGAACCCCCGCGAGCACTAACTGGCGGCGTGTGTTTTTCATCTCGTATTCCTTCCAGTCAATGCCGGACGTCGCGATGGCCACGATGCCCGCGCAGGGAATATCCTGATAGACGACCGGCGACGTCAATCCGCCCATCGAGTGTCCGAAGTATATCATGCGCGACTTGTCCATCCACTTGAAGCGGTCGAGCGACTTGATGCCTTCGGTCAAGCCGTGAGTTTCGTCAAAGAAACTCTGCTGGCTGCATGGCTCGCCCTGACTGTCACCCATGCCGGTTTTCTCGATGCGCACGGTGGCGAAGCCATTGCGCGTGAAATCGTAGAGAATATCACGGTAGGCAAACGGCTGCGGCGGAGCAACGTCCACACTGTAACAGCCCAAACCGCCCATCAGGACCACGACCGGAAAGGGACCGTCGCCTTTGGGTTTAGTGAGAATCAGGCGGCGCAGGAAGCCGTCAATGTTTGCGGATTCGTAGATGATTTCGAACTCAGCGGAGGTTTCGCGCGGAGCTTCCTTGAAGCGCACCGTGACTGCCGAGACTTTGCCTTCACGGAGCACGTCAAACACCACGTCGGCGCCCACGCCCTGCGATTTCAATAAGGGGCCGATATCCTGGGGGCCGCGCAAAGGAATGTGATTGGCGGTCAGCAGCACATCACCGGATTGCAGTCCGGCCTCGGCGGCGCTGGTGTTGGGAAAGACCTGCGGCAGCGCAACGCCCGACTCGTAGGTCTTGTCTTCGGCGGTCAACTGAGCGGGTGTGGGCGGGGCAATCTGAGCACCCAGCATGGCGCGGCGCGGCAGCGCGTCTGCGGCCATGAGCACGGTGGCGGTGAGCAGCAACGGAAGCAAATACAGCATGTGAACTCCAATTCTATGCAGGTGGGGGAACACAGGATTGGAGGAGCGGAAGCCCGGAAGTGTTGCAACAAAAAACAGGGCACCACTTTCGTGGTGCCCTGCCGGAATCGCAGCGACCTAATTTACTTCAGCAGAAGCATCTTCTGCGTCGAGCTGAAGGCACCGGCCTTCATGACGTAGAAGTAGATACCCGTCGGCAAACCGGATGCGTCAAACTGCACGGTGTGTGAACCGGCTTCGACACGGCCGTTGACCAGCTTGGCCACTTCAATACCGAGCGCGTTCACAACGGTCAGCGTGACGTCGGACGCTTCCGGAACATCAAAGCTGATGGCCGTCGTCGGGTTGAAGGGGTTCGGGTAGTTCTGGTTCAGCGCGAACTCGGTGATGACGGCGCTGTTGAACAGACCGGCCTCAATCGTGCGCACACCATGGCTGCGGCGAATACCGTTGATGTCCTGCGTCATGAGTTCATAGCTGTACACCTGACGCGGAGTAACATTGCGGTCCACCCATTCATAGTTGGTGCGGCCGTCGGAGAATCCGGCGCCGTCAATCTGCGCAACCTTCTGTCCGTTGCGATAAACTTCAAAGAAATCGTTGCCGTTTTCGGAGGCGGTTGCCCAATCGAGGTGAATCTCACCATTGCTCTGTGAGACGGTGTAGTCGAGCATTTCGACCGCCAACTGACGCTCGAAGAAGATGCAGAAGCAGCCGTCTTCCGCGGCTTCAAACACGGCATGCCAGTAGCCGCCCGGAAGTTGACATTCGATACCGGATGAATCGTAGGAGGCAACCCACGTCAAGCCTGCGGGAATCGGTGCACCGTTCGGGCAATTACCAGCGATGAAGACGGGCTGGCCGTCAAAGGGGCAGCACCAATAGACTTCAACGGGGGTGCCGCAATACTCGAGGCAGAACGTGCTGCCGACTTCCACCCAGATGGGCGGCATCGGCGGGCAGGGCTGCGTGACTTCGCAATCCGGCGGAACAACCAGAACTCCTTCGTTGACCGTTCCGTCCACAAAGTTCTGATTGATGTTGTCCACGGCTTCGTTCAGATCGCCAATGTCGGTTCCAACCGGCAAGCCGCTGTAGTCACCGCCCAAGACGGCGTTGGCCAATGCCAGAACTTCGGCCACCGTGTAGCCCATGAAGGGACCGGCGCCGATTTCCAACCAATCAAAGTCGCCAAAGCCGGGGACTCCGGCATTGCCGAAGGCCACACTGATAGACAGTGCAGTTACCTGACCAGCAAAGACACCGGCTTCCGTGGAAAGTGGATTGACATGATTTTGTGTCAGCACATCCGGGGTGCCGCCGGCGGGCAGGAAAACCTCCACAGCCGCTGAGGTCGCGAAGTGAATCGTGAAATTGCCGCCGATAGTCAAGCCACCGGGAAATACGGAGGGAAACCAAGTATCACGAATGCAGCCGGGATTTCCACCGTTGCAACTCGTGCCCCAGCCGCCCTGAGTTTGAGTGCGATAATCACCGACATCTATTGTGCAATCGTCCGGCTGAGCCGAAGCGACCGTAGTCAGCAGTAATAGCACGCATAAAGTGTTAAAAAGTCTCTTCATAACCATTCGTTCTCCAGTGTCAGTGTATCTCCGTAAAAGTGGAGCATTTTTGTCCTATTAACTGCTACGAATATACATCCGAAACCCTCTCAAGTCAAGTCACTATCCTTTGACAAAAACAGTAACTTAGTGGGTCAGTTTCAGAGCAAGTCCCTGTTCCTGAAAAGGTTCGTGTTGCGAAACGTCAACCTCCGGTTCAAGAATAATTCAATCATGCCTCTTGATTTGTCCTCCTTTGTCCTAATGAAATTCACACAATTCATCAATTTATATCAAAACACAAACAAACAGCCCTTCGACTTGAAGGGCTGCTTGCAGGAAAACCGGAGTGCGATGGAAGTCTATTTGCCGTTCAGATAGGCCTGTTCTTCAATCACATCGGTCATGGACAGATGCGGGTTTTGAAGTTCGACCGAGTTCACGGCTTCCGACTTCGGCAGCATGTCGCCCGTGTTGACGGCCAGACTTGCCCCGTCCGATCCGAGAGCCACGACTTGGAAGAATCCCATCGGTTGAGCATTCGAGAGAACACCGCTGATCGTGGCATCTGTGGATGTCGTGGTCAGGTAGAGATTGGCCGGAGTAACGATATTCGACTGGTCGGTGGAGTAGTAAACTTGATAGGAGAATGCGTTGGCCGTCGCATTCCAGAAGAGTTTTGCATCATCGGTGCCGTCGTTGGCAAGTATGACCAACGAATCCACCGCGGCAGGTGTCGGCGCCACACAGGGTGAACCCGTGACATTGATGGCATAGTTGCCGCAGTTGGTGGAGTAGCCGTGAATGAGAATCTGATAGTTCGTGTTGGCTTCGGCGGTGAAGGTGGCCGTGCTTTGCAGTGTGAACACGCCGCCGCAGTAGTTGTCGTCATTGCAGACAATCAGCGGAGCAATATTGGGGCAAACGCCGCCGTAAATTCCCAATCCGGTGTCGTAACCGGAGCCGCAGAGCGACACGGTGACTTCCTGACAGGAGGTTGAGAAGTAGTTATACACGACTTCACGGGAATCCACGCCGACACAGGGAGTGTAATTGTCCGCCATGCAGCAGGTGTTGCCGTTGTCAAAGAACGGCAGCGAAGGAATTTGCAATGCGGTTTCGCAAACATCACCGGCCGGAGCGCCAAGCGACTGTCCGCCGTTCAGGTAGAGCATGAACTGTCCTTCGCTCGTGCCGAAACCGCCGACGATGATGTAGTAGGTGCGATTGGCTTCAGCATTGAATATCACATTGCTCTTGAGGCCGTTGTTGCCGCACGCGTCGTCATTGAAGGCGACAAGCGTCGTGCCGGGACAGGGCCCGCCCGTGCGCACTTCAAGACCCGTATCATAGAGAGTCAGATTGTCGTCGCAGGTGTTGATATACAGGGTCTGGCAAACGGGCGAAGTGTATTGGAAGAAGACCTCTTTTGAATTGGGACCTATTACAGTGGCGAAGTTGTCCGTCGCCGCGCGGGTGTCACCGCCATAATTGGCAGGAAGGCTGGGGACGATAATGGGACTTGAGCAGTCGTCGTTATAGGCTCCAAGTTCGAGGGAGGCCATGCCTTCCGCGCCGTTGTAACCGTCCATGTGAATGTAGTAGGTCACACCGGCGGAGGCGCCGAAAACGACCGTGCTGGCCAAGGCGTCGCTGCCGCAGTAGTAGTCGTCATTGCAGCCGGCGCTCCATGTGCCCGGACAGGCTCCGCCGTAACGCACTTCGAGAATGGTGTCAAAGTTGATGAAGCAGGTGCGCGCGCGCATGGCCTGATTATAGGGAGAAACCCAATACCAGTGCACGTCCTGGCTGTCAAAGGTCTGGCAACCGGGATTGACGTCGTCGTTGCCGCACCACGTCGCGCCGTAGGTGAAATAGGGGACTTGAGTGATTTCATAGCCGGGACACTGCGCGTTGCCCTGCGCGCCGGATGATGTGCCGGTGACGTTCAAGACGAAATTACCCCACGACGAGCCATAGCCTTCGAGCACGATGGTGTAGAGTTGGCCGCCGGTGGCAGTGAAGGAGACTTGACTTTGCGTTCCGCAGAAGTCATCGTTGCAACCCGCGAGCCAGACCCAGTCCATGCAGGAGTTCACTCCATAAACCATGAGCTGAGTATCAAAATTCGAGCCGCAGGTCGAAACGGTGACGTTATGGTCGCAAGGCAGTTGCATCATGTACACCAGTTCCGGCGAAGTGTTGGTGTTGCAGTTGAGCGTGTTGAAATTGTTCGCGGCGAAGAGTGTGCTGCCGGAGCGCGAGAAGGGCAGTGTTGTGATGGTCTCAAAACCCGGCTGTCCGCAGGAATCATTTTGCGGACCTTGGGGCTGCCAGTAGCCGGCGAAGGTCGCACCGCTATTGTTGGGGTCGAGCCAATCGCGCAGACGGGAAGACGAATTGCCGCCGCCTTCCCATGCGGTGGCGAGCTTGCCATAGACGGCCTGCTCCTGCGTGTTGGGGTCGCAATCGGGGGTCGGGCCGCCGTGCATACATCCGACGACGTAACCACCTGAGTTTATCATCGGTGATCCGGACGAGCCGGGCTCAGAGGTGCCGTTGTCGGTGTAGGTGCGCCAGTGCGTGTTAGGCCAGTTACCGTTCCAGTCGGTGCTGACTGCGGCGCCGTAGTCTTCGTGCGCTTTCTTCACGTCGGCACGCGGATGGTGAATGCCGTACGAGTTGCTTGCGGCGATGTCGGGACGATACCAGCCCATATAGGCGGGAATAAAGGGACGCTCTGGACGCGGACGAGAGAGTCGCAAGAGCGCGTGGTCGGATTCCTGATGGGACATCAGCAACGTCGCGTTGGCAATCACGAACTGCAAACTGCCGTTCTGATTGGGCGAGCAGTTGGGGCTTTCGTAATTGAAATAGAAGAGCCAGTTGTTCTGATTGCCGTTCAGACAGTGAAAGGCGGTGTTGAAAAGCGGGTCGCCGTTTTGAAGCGTGTTGTTGAGCATCGTGCCGGTGCAAGTTCCGCCCATCGGATCAGCAATCAGGGCGACAGCGCGCTTTTCTTCCTGCATGTAGCCGAAGCAGTTTACGTTAATCTCGCAGGCCAGCGCGTCGCCGAAGGCATCCAGCGCATCTCGGTCGCGGGCCTCGCGATTATTGAAATGCCGGTAGCCGTGAAGCACTCGCATCACTGAAAGCTCGCCAATGTCTTCCTGACCTTCAGGCACGACGTATTCGAGCGTCACCGCCTCGCCGCTTGTGATGGGAGTGACGTTGGTGCCGTCCCAGTTGTCCACGGCAGTGTAGGGGCCGAGCACCATGGAGCGGTCGTCGTTGTAAAGAAAGAGTTCGCAGGGCTTGACGATGCGCCACTGGTCATAGACCAGCCACAAATCGGTCGCGTTAGGCGAGACGATGCGCAGCCGCCAAATGCGCGAACCGTCGGGGAGAGTCTCCCATGTGCCCGAGTTATTCAGATTGTAATTGACTTCCTGCGGGCGGGCAATCTGCGCAGGCGGCATGACTCCCTGCTCCATGGCAAGCGCGTAATTGACTTCGTCTTCAATCAGGAACGAACGATTGTCCTGTGCCGGAAGTGTGACCGTGGCAGGATTGGAGACAGAGAACTGCGCGCTGGGGGGGAGAATCTGCTGGTCGGGCGGAGTGAAGACTTGAGATTGAGCGAACAGATTCGAGGCTGCAGAACATAGAAGCGCGGTTAGAATTACACGACATCGTAACGTTTTCATTGCTTCGTCCTTTCGGGTTGAACTCCCGGCGGTCTCCGGAACCCATGCAGGTGCCGCCAATTAATGAGACAATTTATGTCATATTTAATCATAAAACAATGTCTTGCCGCACTTGAAGAAAACCCTTGCAGGCAGGATTTGAGTTGCTAAATCTTTGTAAACCTTAACAGGAGCTTTGCAGTATGATACTTCAGACCCGTTCTCTTCCGATTTCCCTCCTCGCTTCGCCGGAGCCGTCCGGCGAACTTGACTTGATAAACCGGCTGCCCAACCCGCCGCTTCGGCCACTCTCTGCCGATGAGATCCATGTCCGCCGCTGCCGGCTGGCGGGAGATGCGGTGGATTCGCACTTCGGGTGCTTCCGCACGGGAGATTTGGAGCACATTCTCCAATTGACACACGGCGCGCCGGCACTCATCGGGCACAACCGGTTGTCAATCGCCGTGGCGAGATTTTTCGGCGGCAATATTGAACCGCATCTCAACAACAAGTACGTCGTGCCGAATTTCTATTGGCCGAAGGCACACAGCGGCGCGGAGGATTTTCGTGTGCTGCTGGACAGCGGAATTATCACGGAGGCTTCGATTGCCTTTACATTTCAAAAGCCGAGCTGTTCAATTTGCGGACACGACATTCGCGAGTGCGAGCATGAGCCGGGAGTTTACTATCACACGAAGCTGTGCCACTACTGGTATGACGGAGTGGAGCGAGTGCTGGAAGGAAGTTTTGTCTACCGGGGGAGCGAACCGGGGACGGGGATTCTGGCGGAGATGAAAAACGTCCGTTCCGAGTTAAAGAACAGACGCATGAAATTGAGACTGGGAGGGAAGGTGTATGAAGTGATGCCGGCCGCCAGCGTGCCGCTGGACTGATTGTGCTTCGCTGGCGCTCTGAACACGTGACCTTACTTGGGCATGCTACTCGCCATCCGCCCCTTCAATTATTTCTTCCAGCCGAACTTTTTGAAGTCAACTTTATCTTTGTCGTTGAATTCGATGCCCTCTTGCTCCAGCAGTTTGCGCTGAATTTTGGCGGCGAGGGGATTGCTGCGAATGGAGATATAGCCCTGCGCGTTGATAACACGCTGCCACGGAACGTCGTGGATGTTCTCTTCACTCAGAGCATGCAGAGCATAACCGACCATGCGGGCATGGCGCTCCAAGCCTGCAACTCTTGCCACTTGACCGTAGCTTGCAACCTTGCCGCGGGGGATTTTCTTGACGGTGGCGTAGATGCGCTTGTACAAGCTCTCGGGACCGTTTGCAGATTCCGGCGGGGAACCGCGCTTCGCGCTTAATCCCCGCTCGGCGGTCCTGCGCGATGGAATTTTCTTAGACGTCATAGTTCAGCAATTTGTAAATCATCAGCGCACGGACGGTGAGTTCGCGGTCATGAGCATGTTCTTCAAGCGGAAAATACCATGACAAGTGCGCCGGAGTTTCTTCAAGAAAAAAGTGCCACATGCCGTCGGCGTCCTGCTGCACTTCCAGCTCTTCATAGAGCCAGCGCAGGTGCGCGACGTCGTTGACGATTCCCGCGCGCGCGCCGTGTTCCAAATCGAACAGCATGCGCACGGGTTCGGCAAGATATTTTTCCTTGCCGGGAATCAGCAGGCGCGTGTTTTCGGGCAGGAGCACTTCGGGCAATGCTTCGACTTCGTTGAGAAGCTGTGCCAGCAGTTCGCGCTTGCTTACGGCCTGCTCGGCCGGCGGCTGCCACCAGACCATCGCACAGTAGGCCGGAACCGTGGGCGGCGAAGACTTCTTGTCCTGAAACCAATGCTGCCATTCAAGTTTAACGAGTTCGAGATAGGATTCGAGCAGAGGATGCGTCCCGCGGGTGGCGCGTGCGAGCAAGTGCAGGCAGACATCGCGCACGAGCGGCCGCTGCTCCCGCGCAAGCTCCCACGTCACATTCTCCTGCGCGAGTGTGGGCAGCACGACATAATCGAGCGCGCGCTGGACGGCGCCGTGGCTGGCCGCTCCGGCTTCGCACATCCACAACACGGTGGCGGCGGTGTGCGAGAGCCTGTCGCCAAAGGAGCCGTTGGGCAATTGTTCGGAGGCAAGCTGCACGAGTCGAGGATGTTTCAGCACCGCGCCTATTGCGTTGGAGGTTTCAATCCAGCTCTCGTCACGGTCTAACACATCGCGCAAGATGCGGTAGCGAAGTATCGGGCCGCTGTCTTTGTAGAGCTGTTGAAAGGATGGCGGAAGGTCGGGAATCACAACAAAAAACAAGAAATAGGAAATTAGAAATAGGAAAGCAGATTCCGGCGGGGAATCGCTACGTGCTTGTCAAGCACTTCGCCTAATCCCCGCTCGGCGAGCAGGGGAGAACTGAAGCAATATGCGAACTACAGATTGAAAATGCAAACGGGGCTGATTGCTCAGCCCCGTCCGGTGTCAAGTTGTTGAGAATGTTTACTCGCGAGGAGTGATGACGCGGGGTTTTTCTGGTTCAATCGCCGTGGAAACTTCGTCACACGGAATTGCACCGGTGCCGCAATAGGCCACTATTTCGTAAATCCAGATATCGTTTCCGCCAAAGGCAATCACGTTTCCATGCACAAAGAACGTGTTGGTCGTGGAGCCGACATAATTGGCCGGAGTGACAATCACCGGACTATTGTTGTCGCTCGAACGATAAATTCGATACTCCGTCGCACCGGGAATGGCATTCCAATAGAGCACAATGTCCGTCTCCGGATCAGAGGCAAGCACGGTATCAGGATAGTGAATCACCAGACTGTCCGGAGCGGGACATACCAGCGGTTCGCAAGGCGAGCAAGCGGTCCAGAGCACATAGTCCCAGCAGTTGACGGGTTCCAATCCTGTCGGTGTAAACTCAACCATGTAAAGTCCGGCGTTCAGGCAAACTGAGATGCACTGGCCGCCCTGACAGCCGACAATCGGCAGGCACTCAATCAAGTCGCGCTGGTTGCAGGGATTCAATCCTCCACCCGGCTCATAAATGCTGAGATAGCCGTTGAACTCGCTGTTCACGCAGACTCTGACTTGGCTTGGATCACCGACTCGCAAGAGATACCAATCGGAATCCGTGTAGCTGGGATCGGAGTAGCTTGTGCCACAGTACATATCATTGCAGAAGAGCGGCAGGAAGCGCGGCGGCTGATTGTCGCAGCCGCTGTTAAACGTGTCCGGGAATGAAGGACATGTTTCATTCTCAAGATTTGCCGTATCCGGACACGCCACGACACAGGGCGCGTCGCACTGACATTGTTCACAGCCGATAAAGAGAATGTACGGGCCTTGCGTTCCAAACTCGGGTATGACATGCAGCATGTAGATACCGGGGTCGAGACAGCCGGTTGTCAATTGCGCATCTTCGCCGACGCCGCTGTTCTGGTCTCCATAAAGACCGCCGGAACATGCTGCGTTGAAGAGCTCCACGGCAGGATTCAGCCCCTGTCCAAACGGATAGAAGCCGGGCGTGTCGTCGCCCAGCACGTCAATGAAGAGCTGTGTACACTCGGTGATTTGCAAAACGTACCAGTCGGTATCGCCGCCGTCAATCTCTCCGCACACGACATCGCCGCAGTGAAGTATGTGATTGAAGGTGCCGCAGTCGTCGTTGACGGGCTCGATGTCGAAACTCGGATAGGGACAGGTGTCGCACGGTTCGCACGAAGTCGCGAGAATATAGGGACCAGTCGTGAAATCCTCCTGCTGCACTTGTATGTTGTAGGTTCCCTGAGTCAAACAGATTTCGAGATGCGCATCTTCACCCACGCCTCCGGCGGTATCCACACCGAGTATGGTGGTGCAGCCCGCGCCGACCAGACGAACCATCGGGTCGAGTCCCAGACCGAAAGGATACCAGCCGGGAGTGTCGTTCGCGAAGATATCAATCTTCAAGCGAATCAAGCCTGGACCGACGACGGTAATCAAGTACCAGTCGACATCATTTACGGTCACGATGTCACCGCAGAGCGTATCGCCGCAGATCATCGGCGGATTGAACGTTCCGCAGGTGCCATTCAAAGCTTCAACGTCGCGATTTTCATACTCGCACGAGTCCGGACATGGGCATGGTGTACATGATGTGGCGATAATGTAGGGGCCGAAATTGGTGGCCTGAGGTTGACCGGAAACGCGAATGCGATAGGTTCCGGGCACAAGACATAGAGAGTCAATACGCGCATCTTCACCTGTGCCGCTATTAAAGTCAGACGAAATCGCATTACACCCGGCATCATAGAGCGTTACCTCGGGATTGAGTCCCTGACCAAACGGGGGAAAGCCGGGCGTGTCATCACCGAAAACGTCAATCGTGACGGACTGACAGCCGGGACCGAGTACGCGGAAGTAGTAATAATCATTGGCGCCCAATTCCTGATAACCGCACACGGTGTCGCCACAGGCGAAGACGCCTCCTCCTCCTGCGCAGATATCATTGGGCTCACTGTCCAAATCAGGATAGGGACAGGTGTTCTGGCAAGGTGTTGTGGGGCAGTTGTCGCCTTGCACCACGTTCAGTGTATAGTTGCCGGCATTCGGTGCAACACCACCGTCCACAACAATGAAGTACTGCACATTGGGCAGCAGAGTAACGTTAGTACAGCAGGCATCGTCGCCACAGACGTTGTCGCTGCAGCAGATGATGACTCCCCCTGCGGACGGACATCCGCGCCAGATGGTCAGGGCGCTATTGTAGTCGGAACCGCAGAGTGAAAAAGACAGGACGGCAGTAACGGGCGGTGTCATGGTATAGACGACGTCAGGAGCGGCACTTCCGGTTTGGCAAGGGACGGGGTAATCATTTACCCGCCCCGCAGTAGAGCCAAAGTCGCAATAGGGAATCGTGGTGATTGCGACAGCTTGAGCACAGGTTTCGCCGCCCTGGTCGAGAGGGTCATTCGGGGTACGGCCAGCCTCGTCATTTGCAGCCCAAAGAGGCAAGACAAGCAGCAGGTTCAGAAGGGCGAGACAGAGCATTTTACATCGGTACATCTTGATTTCTCCCAGTTTAGTCATATTTTGCCAAATATTCACAAGGTGCCGTTCTATACTCTATAATAAAACAGCTTGCACCAATGGTGCAAGCTGTTCTGGGGGACTTTGTGAAGTTTGTACCTACCTGGTCAAAGGGGGCGAAACCGGATTCATTTCGGGCTTTCGGGCTGCGGGCGGCGCCGGTGCACAAGGGTCGCCATCGAAGCAGACGGTGACAACCTGGTAAATCCAGACGGCGTCGCTCAGTGATACAATGTTTTCGTGCACGAAGTGAGTGCCGGTTGCTGAGCCGAGAAAATTGGCCGGAGTGACGATGAGCGGGTCGTTGTTGTCGTCTGTGCCATAGATTTGGTAATCAATCGCTCCGGGAACAGGCGGCCATTGCAGTTCGATATCCTGAAATGGATTGCCGAACCCATTTTGAGCAGGATAAACGATCACTACGCTGTCCGGCTCTGGACACGGAGGCAATACACAGGGCGAGCAGCTTGTCGCGATTATCCATGGCCCGGTTGTGCCGCTGGTGCCGTTTGAGACGCGCAGGCGATAGGTGCCGGGGTCAAGACAGACTTGCACTCGCGCATCACTGCCGACGCCATCATTGTCATCCTGAATAATCGGGACACAGGTCGTGTCATCGTAGAGAATCAGGTGTGAATTCAACCCCTGTCCGAAGGGATAAAAGCCGGGAGTATCGTCACCGAAGGCGTCAATAGTGACCAGTTTGCATTCAAACCCCAATACGGTGAAATTCAGGTGATCGGGTCCGGTATCGGCGGTGATTAATCCGCAAACGGTGTCGCCACAAGTGATAGAGCCGCCGCCGTAGTTTGCGCAGGAGTTGTTATTGGCTTCAATATCGCCGTTGGGATAGTCACAGGTTGCGCAGGCGCAGAGCGTGTAAGAAGTCGCAACGACATACGGGCCGGAGCTTACTCCTTGCGGCTCAGCGGTCACCAATAACCGATAACGCCCCGGTTCGAGACAGATGGAATCGAGCCGCGCATCTTCGCCAATACCGCTGTTTTGATCACTTGCCAACGGAGCGCAGCCGGGAGTCAAGGCATAAAGCGTCAATGCGGAATTCATGCCCAGTCCAAAGGGATAAAATCCCGGTGTGTCATCACCGAAAGCATCAATCGAAACTAATTTGCAGGTGGGGCCGGGGACTTCGAAGAAGTAGTAATCGTTGCTGCCGAGTTCCTGATTTCCACACACGGTGTCGCCTAAGATTATCGTTCCGCCGCCGCCGCCGTTGCAGGTGCCGTTGGGCTCAATGTCAAGATTGGGATAGTTACAGGTCGCATCTCTGCAATCTATAGCCATGACATATGGCCCGCCCGGCGTGTTGAACGCGCTTTCGACGACCAAGTGATATGTGCCAGCCGTGAGACTGTCGGCAATGAGCCGCGCATCTTCGCCGACACCGCCATCAAAATCAACGGCGATTGAATTGAAACAGGGAGTTGCCAACAACGTGATTTTCGGATCCAGCCCTTGACCGAAGGGGAAGTAGCCCGGAGTGTCGTTACCGAAAATATCAATGGTTAATGTTTGCAAGCCCGCACCGGTGATATCAAGTCGGTAATAATCCAAAGTGTCCAAGGCTATCAGTGCGCCGCAAAGTGTGTCGCCGCATTCGATGGCTACCATCGGATTATTGCAATCGCTGTTGGCAGGTTCGTAGTCAAGGTTCGAATAAGTGCAGGCTGTCGTGCAAGGCTCACAGCTAATCGCAATGAGGTATGGGCCACTGTTGGATTGAGGTTCGGCGGACACATGCAGCAGGTAAACTCCGGCGGCAAGGCAGTAATTTTCAATACGCGCATCGTTGCCAACACCACCGTCACTGTCCGCCGCATAGACTTGTGAGCAACTTTGGATTTCGACGCGGGGATTCAAGCCACGATCGTAAGGATACCAACCGGGAGTATCGTTGCCGAACACATCAATGGTGACATTGCTCCAACCGTTTCCGCCGATGACAAAGTAATGAAAATCGTTGCTGTTCGGTTCCATGAAACCGCAGAGCGTATCACCGCAGGACGCGATACCGCTTGGGTCCAAACAGCTGTTGTTCGGTTCGGTGTCAATCGAGTCGTACGCACAGAAATCCGGCGGGCAAGGCGTGTTCGGACAGACGTCTGCACCATCCAAAACGTTGAAGAAATAATCCCCCGACATATCCGCAGTGGAGCCTCCGTCGACAACGATGTAGTACGGTGCTCCGGGTGTAAGGGTTACTGCGCAGCAGGCATCGTCTCCGCAGATATCGTTGCTGCAGCAGACGAGTGTACCGCCGGAACTTGGGCAATGACGCCAGACTGTCAATGCCGTATTGTAAGCCGAACCGCAGAGCGAGAAGGTCACCGTTCTGGTTGATGCTACGAACATTGTGTAAACGACATCGGGAGCGTGAAGGCCCGGGGCGCATGTTGACGCGTAATTATCAACGTAACCTACCGTCGTCCCGGTGTCACAGAATGGAAGTGAGTTAATGGGGGTAGCGTTGGCGCAGGCTTCGCCGCCCTGGTCAAGAGGGTCATTTCGATACCGCGATTGCTCTTCTTCTGCGGCCACCGCGTTCAGAGAGAAGCTGATAGCGCAACACATAAACCACGAACGATTCGATTTTCTCATCCTTATTCTCCCCAAAACTGCACATTAAACTTCAATTGCTCATGATGCCATGGTGATAAACATAATAATACAGTTTGCACCAATGGTGCAAGCGGTACAAGCTAATTTCTTGAAAATTGTTTAATCCAATATAATCATTTATTTATGGCAACGGAACGCGAGTCCGGAGGTGGTAGTATCGCAAGTTCAGATTCCGGCGGAGTGTCGGGCAACGATGCCACAGTGAGTCCTTTCCGCCCCAGAAAAATACTTGTTCGTGCTACAGCATTTTGCATGTACACATGTCCCGGAATTTGTGAGGAAAACTTTGTAAAACATTACGTTAGAGGAAAGCATTGCCAGAAGTTCCGGAGGCTGGCACAAGGGTTGCCAAATAGAGATTCATCTTCGATGGTGTTTCCGGTCATTCAAGCAGCTTCACTCATGCAGAACTTCATTTTCTTGTGCACACTTTTCGTTTCATCTGTGACTTGCTTCGCGCAAGTGGATAGTATTTGGGCGACGGTCAGCGGCGGAATTCAACATGATCGGGCGCAGTCGATTCAGCGCACTGACGATGGTGGCTTAATCGTTGTCGGCTCGACGGCATCGTTCGGCGCGGGAGCAGGCGATGTCTGGCTTCTAAAATATGACAGCGAGCACACGCTGTTATGGTCGAGAACCTTTGGCGGCAGCGGCATTGACCAAGGCTGGTCGGTCAAGCAAACGGTGGACGGCGGACTTGTAATTGCGGGTATGACACAATCGCAAGGCGCGGGCAGTGCGGATGGCTGGCTCATCAAGACGGATGCAGAAGGAAACATGGTGTGGAACCGGACATTCGGGACATCATCCTATGATTGGCTGACGACGATTGATTTGACTCAAGACGACGGATTCATTCTCGGCGGAGTCAAAGGCACGAGCGCGCAATTGGATCAATTCTGGCTTGTCAAAACAGATTCGCTGGGAAATCATGAGTGGCAGAGAACGTTCGGAGGCAGTGACTATGATCAGTGCATGAGCGTCATCGCCACAGACGACGGCGGCTATGCGATGACGGGCAATACCAATTCCTTCAGCGCGGGACGGTCGGATGTGTGGGTGGTGCGAACGAACAGCGCGGGCGACAGTTTGTGGGCGCGCTCTTACGGGGGTGAATGGGGCGAAGGCGGGCGCACGATTGTGCAGACGTTTGACGGCGGTTTTGCAGTGGCGGGAAAGTGGCGCGAGTTCAGAGACGGGGACGATGACTTTTGGCTGGTGCGGCTGAATGAGAGCGGAGACACGCTGTGGACGCGAAGCTACGGCTTTCAATACCATGACGAATGCAACGCGATGATGCAAACGAGCCAAGGCGAGTTTATACTGGCGGGATTCAGAAGCCGGGGCTGGAGCGCGGGCTCGGAACAATTCTGGTTTGTAACCGTTGACGGCGACGGAGCGGTGATGCAGGAGGGAATTGCCGGAGGAATCGGTCAGGACATGGCCAACGGAGTGACCATTGATAACAACGGCAATATCGTGCTGGCCGGAGAGACGTATTCGTTCGGTTCAGGGCTGGACGATGTGTGGCTGGTGGGATTCGGCAACGGAGACTGGCTGAATCTGACTGCACCCGCAGGAGGCGAAAACTGGAACAGTCTGACCACGCAGACGATTACTTGGACATCGGCGGACTACACAGGTGCGGTGACTATCCGGTTGAACCGGAATTTCCCTGACGGCGATTGGGAGACGATTCCAGAATTACTGAATATACCGGACACAGGCAGCGCAAGTTTTACCGTGAGCGGCCCGGCGGCATCACAGTGCCGGATATGGATTGAAGATGCGGCCAATCCGTCGGTGTTTGATGTCAGTGACACGGACTTTCACATCACACAAGGGACGCTCCGGCTGAGCCGCACGGAGCTTGATTTCGGCGATGTGCCGGTTGGTCTCAGTCAGGAATTGAGCTTCAGAATTTTCAGCGACGGGCCGGACACGCTGTTCGTGAGAAATTTCAGCTGCGATAATCCGGACTTCGCATTTGAGGCAGCGCCGTTTTTTCTGACCGCCGGAAGCAATCAGACCGTTAACGTTGTTTTCGCCGCGAATAGGAGCGGAATTTCGGAAGGCGAGCTGGTGATTGAGAGCAGCGCGGGGACAGTATTTGTGTCTTTGTCGGGTAACGGAATGTTGGTGAGTTCGGCGGAGGACAGGGCTTTACCGACGGCGTTCGACGTGCTGACCGGGTATCCCAATCCGTTCAACAGCATGACCACGCTGACTTATTCTCTTCCACAGTCGGCGCAGGTGAGTCTGCGTGCCTTTGACCTGCAAGGCAGACTAGTGGAAGAGCTTGTGAACGGTGTGCAATCGCAAGGTGAACATCGTGTGATGTGGGACGGCTCACAGCTTGCCACCGGGACATACATCGTGGTTTTGAGCGGCGACGGATTTCAATCCATGCACAAGGCAATTTTGCTGAAGTAGGCGCGAGGACTTGGAAACTCGCCAATGTAAAACAGCCGCAGAAATTCTGCGGCTGTTCTGTTTTCATTGCCAATGCGGGCGTTGAGACCCACAACGGCGAGTGTTGAAAATCTTACAGACCGGCCTGAGCACGGCTCATAATCTTGACGGACTTCATTTTGACCTTGTTGAGCGGGGTAGAGCCCTGCACAGGCGTATTGGCGATGGCGTCAACGATTTCCATACCCTTGATGGTCTTGCCGAAGACGGTGTATTGATTATCGAGGTGCGGCGTGGCGACATGGCAGATGAAGAACTGCGAGCCGGCGCTGTTGGGGTCGGGTGTGCGAGCCATGGAGAGAGTGCCCGGTTCATGCTTGCGGTCGTTGAACTCCGCGTTCACGGTCCAGCCGGGGCCGCCCTGACCTGTGCCGGTGGGGTCGCCGCCCTGAATCATAAAGTTTTTGATGACACGGTGGAAGATCACGCCGTTGTAGAAATTGTTGCTGGCGAGATATTTGAAGTTGCGTACGTGATTGGGGGCTTTGTCGGGATAGAACTCACAGACGATGGTGCCCTTGATGGGGCCGCCTTCCTGTTCGATTTCAATCACAGCCACACTATCACCATCCACCGGATAATCGGCAGGCCATTTTTCGAGCTTGGGAGATTCGGACACGGGTTTCGCTTGCTCCTGAGTGTTTTGAACTTCGGTCTTTTTCGGTTCCTCCTTCTTTGCGGCGGTATCGGCAGGCTTTTCAGATTTTGAGCAGCCCGCGAACGCAACGCCCGCGGCAATCAGGACAATCAACAGTGATTTCATGGAGGCTTCTTCCTTTGACGGGAGTTATTTGAATTGGTTTATAGTGTCAAAATCGGTCCGAGCGTTCTCTGTGCCGTAAGATGCACGGAGATGTCGGGATTGTTCTCCAGCGCGCCGCGCGCGCAATCGTGCGCGAGCAGCGGATGGTTGTTTTCTTCGGAGAGATGCGCAAGCACGACGTGCTTCATGGTTCTGTTCGTGCAGTCGCGGAGCACATCGGCGGTCTGACGGTTGGACAGGTGGCCGGTGCTGCCTGCGATGCGAATTTTCAAGAGCTCGGGATAGGGTCCGGTACGGAGCATTTCCTCGTCATGGTTGCTCTCAATCACGGCCACGGTGGATTCGGAGAAGGCCTGATGCAGTTCCGCGGGCACTTCGCCCAAATCGGTTGCGACGGTAACGACTTCGCTGCCGCAATGAATCTGATAGGCAACCGGTTCGGCGGCATCGTGCAGAATCGGCAGCGCACGGACATTGAAAGGGCCGACATCAACGGCTGAGCCGTTCATGGGAAAGGCACGCTGCGCGCGCATGAAACCGGGCGAGAGAGCGGTGAGTGTTCCCGCCGTCGCATAGACGGGCGCGCCGGACTTCTTCAGGAGACTGTTCAGTCCGCGAGTGTGGTCGGTATGCTCGTGGGTGATGAACACCGCGTTGACATTCATCACGTTCTCACCGATTTGCTGCATTGCAAACATCAGCCCGCGAATGCCGAGACCAGCATCAATGAGGATGCGGGTGTTGCCTTCACGCAGAAGCAGCGCGTTAGCCTTTGAGCCGGAGGCGAGAACGGCCAGCGTGAACGCTGGACCCATTGCGCTGACGCGACCGTGTGGAACTGTCAACAGTAGTCTTCGCTTTATAGTTACTTTTGAACGACCAGAGTTCCGGCCAGAACGTCGTGCAAGGCCTGCTTCTTCTGGGTGAATCCGGCCATCATGAAGCCGATACCGAGAATCACCGCGCTCAGGAATTTGCCGAAAAATCGACCGGTGGCGCGGCCAAAGGTGATGCGGCGATATTGTTCATCCGTGACGACGATGCCGATGGCCATTTTGCCGAGCGTGGCCTGATAGTTTGAGCTTTCCAGGAGCGCGTAATAGAGCCATTGAACGACAACTCCAAGTCCGTAGCTGACTTTGAAGTCGCCGAAGTCAACCACCCATGTGAATGACCCGGTGACGAGCGAGAGCAGAATTCCGTCAATCAGCGAGGCCAGCACGCGGCGCCAGAATCCGGCATACTGAACCGGAGCGATATTGATGGACTGCTGTGCCTGTGCGGTGGCCTGAGTTGCGGCGTTGGAAAGTTCGCGGCCGCAAATCTGACAGTATTGCGCGTCGTCGGGATTGGGTTTTCCGCAATGAGGGCAGAACATGTTCGTACTCCTATCGTTTATAGGGGTCGCCGGCGTAGGCATTGATGATGCACAGCAGGTGGAGTACCAAGCCGGGGACGATGAGCAACCAATAACCGACTGCCACAGCGGCCATCCAGAGCAGACCGCGCAGAATTTTGCCGCGGTAGATTTGACCGACACCGGGGAAGAAGAAGCTCAAAACCGCGGCAATGCCGGGGTGCCATTGCCGTTCACGCGGAGGCTGGACCACTACAACAGGCCGGGCATGCGCGCCGACTTCAGTTCCGCATTTGGAGCAGAACTGCGAGCCTTGTGGAATTGAAGAGCCGCAAACGGTGCAAGTCATAGTTCAAACGGTTGTCCGGCTACCGCGCTTGGTCAGCGGAATGCCTTGCTTGCAAAGCGGGCATTCGTCCGGTGTGAAGGAATCGAGAGCGAGTTTCACCACTGCGAACGGCGTGGGCGTGAGGTCAATTTCGCCGCGCTGAATCAGCGTGCCGATGCCGATGACGCTGCCGCCTTCGCGTTCGACGGCTTGCTTAACTTCACCGACGGACAGGCCGGTGGTGATGACATCTTCGCAAATGAGAACACGCTGGCCGGGTTGAATCGCAAACCCGCGCCGCCATTCCATGCGACCGTCAATACGCTCAGGGAAAGCGATGCGAGATCCGAGGTCTTTGCCGACTTCGTGTGCGACGAGGACACCGCCGGTGAGCGGGCCGACGACGAGATCGGGATCAGCCGAGCGAAAGTGATCGGCGATAACACGGCCAAACTGTTCAGTCAATCGGGGCTGTTCGAGCAGACGGAATTTTTCCACATAGACGTTGCTGTGCCGTCCGCTCGAGAGCAGAAAGTGACCTTCGAGAAAGGCGCCGCAGCCGCGAAGTAACGATAGTGCGAGGTCCTGGGTCAAAACGACGATTTTCTAAACTTATTCGTAATCGAGTGAATCACGTTGCTTGACGACATAGGTGTCGGCAAGAAGATCGTGGAGGGCTTGCCTCTTCGGAGTGAAGCCGGCCATGATGTAGCCAACCATCAAGATTAGACTTGATAGAATTTTGGCGAAGTAGCGTCCGGTGGCACGCGCGAATGAGATCGTGTGGCCGGTGGGGCCGATCACCTGCAGTCCGAGTGCCATTTTGCCCAGAGTGCCGCGCGACGCGGAGCTTTCCATGAAGGCGAAATAGAGCCACTGCGCGACGCCGTAGACGATGCCGAAAACAATCCAGCCGCCGACCAGTCCGACAATTAGCGCAGGTTCGGGATCTTCAAATTGATCGAGCGATGTTATTCCACCAAATGTCATCATGAGTCCAATCAGCATGAAGACGAAACCAACGACTGAAATGACAAGCTGGTCAATCAGGTAGGCCAGGAAGCGAATCCAGAATCCGGCGTAGCGGTATTTGCTTTGCTGCAGCGGAGCCGCGGGCAAAGGTGGAACCTGCTGGACAGTCTGGGGAATGGTCACGGGAGCGACGGGTGTTCCGCAGGTTGAGCAGAATTTCGCGTCATCAGTCAGTTGTGCGCCACATTTTGTGCAGAACATGGTTAGCTCATTTGCCGGTTAAGTTTCTCTACTTCCCTTTTGGCGGCGTCAATGCAATCTTCACCGGATGAAGCGTAGAGAACGCTGCGCGAGACGTTGATTAAGGCAACGCCGTTTGCGTTCTTCACTTTTTGCATGACGTCAAAGCTGCCGCCCTGCGCGCCGCTGCCGGGCAGGAGCAAAGGAAGCTCAGGTGCGATGTTCAGGATGCTGTCAAGTGCCTCGGGCTTAGTTGTTCCGACAACAAGTCCCATATTGCCGTTCAGGTTTGCGGCTTTGACCTGATGCGCGATTTCCTGATAGAGTTTGCGCTGGCCGAGGTCTATATCCTGTACGAGTGAGGCACTGGCATTGGATGTTGCACACAGCACGAACACGCCTTTGTCGGCATGTCTCCAGAAGGGTTCAAGAGCGGCCATGCCAAGATAAGGCTGAACGGTTACGGCATCAGCGCCGAGACCGTCAAAAATAGCGCGCGCGTAGGCTTCGTTGGTGTGCTCGATGTCGCCGCGTTTGGCATCCACCAGCCAAATTACTTCGGGCGGACAGGCAATGCGCAGACGTTCGAGCACCAACCAGCCGCCGGAGCCATAGGCTTCAAAAAAGGCGGTATTGGGCTTGAATGCTGCGACCTTGGGCCAAAGAGCAATGATAATTTCTTCCAGAAAGCGTCGGGCGGCCTCTGGTCCCCGGCCATAATGTGCGGGAATTTTGGCAGGGTCGGGGTCAAGTCCGACACAGAGCGGGGAACCAGAACGGACTATGGAGGCTTTAAGACGGGAGAGGAATGCGGACACAGACAGAGCTCTGGAATTTATAGAATAACCCTGAAATATAGCGAATTTTGGACTGAAGTGCAAACCCACCGTGAGGCAAGCTGTTTGCTTGAGTTGTATTTACGGGGGAGAGAGTGTATCTTTTCCGAAATTAAAAATCGGAAATTCGAATAACAAAGCCAATCGAGGCATTTACAATTGACTCTTGACTACTTCACAGGGACTTGGGCTCTGTATCTTGAAATGGCTCCGTATCTGATGCTGGGGTTTGCTCTTGCGGGGGTGCTGCACGCATTTGTGCCGCGCAAAGCAGTGGGCAGGCATCTGGGTGGAGAAAACCTGATTTCGGCATTCAAAGCGGCGGTGCTTGGAGTGCCGATGCCGCTTTGTTCGTGCGGAGTGATACCGACGGGTGTGGGTTTGCGCAAACGCGGCGCTTCGCGAGCGGCGACGGTATCGTTCCTGATTTCCACACCACAGACGGGCGTGGACTCCATTCTTGTTACCTACGGGTTCTTCGGCTGGGCGCTGGCTATCTTCCGTCCGATTGCGGCATTTATCAGCGGAGTGCTGGGTGGACTGGCGGTGATTTTGGTTAAACCGGGTGCGCGAGAAGACGAGTGGATGAAGCATCATATGCACTCGGAGGACGCGCTGGCCGAAGCCGACGCGAAGAAATCAGCACGTCAAAAGCTCAGCGACGCCTATCACTTTGCGTTCAAGGAACTTCTCGGTGACATCGCGTTTTGGCTGGTGATTGGCATTCTTGTGGCGGGGGTGATTTCGGCAGTGATACCGGATGATTTTTTTGCGGGGAATTTGGGCAGCGGTATCGGGGCAATGCTGGTGATGATGCTGTTCGGTTTGCCGCTTTACGTGTGTTCGACGGCAAGCGTACCGATTGCGGCGGTGCTGATGACGAAGGGAATTTCAGCAGGTGCGGCGTTCGTCTTTTTGATGACCGGACCCGCAACAAATGCCGCGACGATGATTGTGATTGCGCGCGCCCTCGGTTCAAAAGTGCTGGCTGTGTACCTGACGGCGATCGCGGGATTCGCGCTGCTGTTCGGACTGGGTCTCGATTATCTTCTGGCAAACACGGCGCTGACAATCAACATGCCGCATCATCTGCACGAGCATGGCGCGACGTGGTGGCAATACGCGGCTGCAGCGGTACTTGGTTATTTTCTCGTGAGACATTTCTATTTCAAACTTAAACGGCGGTTTGGAGCCGCACCACAAGCTATGGCGAACGAATTGCAATTGGATATCGAAGGCATGAACTGCTCGCATTGTGTCAAGAATGTCAAGGACTCGCTGGAAAAGGTGGCGGGAGTGACTGCATGCGAGGTGTCGTTGGACAAGGGAACGGCGGTTGTGAAGGGAGACAACATGGATCGCGAGGCGTTGGCCGCCGCGGTTGAAGGCGCGGGGTACAAGGTCAAACAGCCGTGATGGCTCTGTATTTGGCTTCGTCGCTCGTCTTGACGGGGCTCATTTGGTTTGTACAGATTGTCCACTATCCGCTGTTTGACGCGGTGAAGGACATGAGCGGCGAGTATTACCGGCTGCATGCGGCGAAAACCGGATGGGTGGTTGTACTGCCGATGGTTGTGCAGATGGGATGCGCGGCGTGGTTTGCACTCAGACCCGGAGAATGGGACGGCGGTTTGATGCGGCTGCTATTCGCGACTGTCGTGCTGGTGTGGATTGCGACGTTCACGTTGTCCGTGCCGCAGCACAATCTGCTGGCGAACGGATACAATGAACAGGCGGTTCGCATGCTTGTCCATACGAATTGGATTCGTACTGTGTTGTGGAGCGCGCATGCGGCGGGGCTGCTGTGGATTGTAACGAAGAGGTGATTAAGCGGGAATGCGGACGTATTCGCGTTCAACGTTCTCGTTAAGCCACGTCGTCAATTCGTAGGGCAGCGCGTCAATCAGCGGGGAGAGTTCATACAGGAAGATTCGTTCCTCTCCCTGCTCACCCCAGAAAACAATCTCCTCGCCCGCTTCTGGTTTATCACCCGTCATGAAGGCAAATGATTTGTCTTTGCTCATGATTCCGACCAGCGGAATGCGTTTACCGCGGTAGAGCACGGCGGCGGAATTCACCATCGTGCGCGGGTAGCCGGTGGAGAAGCCCACATCCGTCTCAATGCCCCAGCCGTCATAGGGGGCTTTCCAGAAATGCGGCGCGGGAAAACCGTGGCCGCGTTTTACTTTGCGGACGGAGCGAATGGTGCCGCACAAGGTCATTACTGGCTTAAGCGGGAGCATATCGGCGACAGCGGGGGAGGGAGGCTGACCGTACAGAGCAATTCCGGTTCTGACCAAGTCGCCGGGGACTTCGGGGAGTGCAAGAGCTGCGGCGGAATTGGCAAGATGTGTGACCGACGGTGCGAGGCCGACGGTCTTTGCATGTTTAAGAATACTGTTGAAGACGCGAATCTGTTCGAGGCCGCGTTCGCGATCGTGAGGGCCGCCGTAGGCAAGATGCGAGTAGATGGCGTCGAGCTTGAGATGGCGCATGCTTTTGACGGCGCTGAGAGTCTTGCGATAGAGCGAATGGTGAATCCCGACGCGACCCAAGCCGGTGTCGAATTTCAAGTGTGTGGAAATAGCCTTGCCGCGCTTTTGCGACAGTGATTCGAGATACTCGACTTTGTACCACGACGTCGCGGCGAAGGACAAGTCAAAATCGGTGAAATGCCGGGCGGGCTTACCGACCCAATCGGTCATCACCAGTACGGGTTTGGTGATGCCAAGAGAACGCAGTTCGATGCCATCGGCAGAGGAACTGACTCCAAAGCCCCATGCACCGGCTTCATCGAGCACTTGCGCGCACTCGGTCAATCCGTGTCCGTAAGCATCCCACTTGACCACAGCGAGCACGCCCTTGGGTGCAACGCGAGCAGCGAGCGCCTTGAAGTTGTGCTTGAGAGCGGCAAGGTTGATGCGGGCGTAGGGCATTGTGAATAAACAAAAGGCGACCTAATCAGGCCGCCTTTTTCAGTTTTTGTCTTGCGCTTAGAAGTTTCCGGGCAGTTTCAAGCCGTCCATTTTGGCCAATTCGTATTGTGCGGAAGTGTGCGGTCCTGTTCCGGCATAGAGCGAATTGGTGACAAAATCTTCGAGAGCCTTGCGGCGCTCCTGCGGGCTTTTGAACGTCATGATGCGGTCGAACTCGGCACGGGCGAGTTCTTCGCGAGCCATGGAACCTGCGGGAGTTTGCGGATAGTCGCGCGCGGCTTCCGACACGCGACCGGCATCGTACAAGGCCTGCGCGGCCAACTCGCGTGCCTTGATAGCGGCGGGAGTGTCGTCATATTTGTCAATGACCTCTTCGAACTTGCCTTCGCTTAGGAGTTTTTCGGCAAAGCGAACGCGGGCTTCAAAGGCCATCGGAGTATCCGCGAACTCGGTCATGACCTTCTCATAGGCGCCTTCCTTCAGGTATTTCGTAGCGAGAGCTTCCTTGGCTTTCACCGCGGCGGGTTCCTGCGGGTAGCGGGAAATGACCTCTTCGTACTGGCCATCCTTGAAGAGTTTCTCGGCGCGTTCAGCGGGTGTCGCACAGCCCAGCAGTAAGAGCAGCGACAGGAGCGAAATCAAATATGAGGCGCGATGCATAGTGTGATTATTTCTTGCGGACTTCGCGGAGCAGATTAGCGGCTTCCTTATAGGCGGCAGTTTCCACATACTGCCTCATGATGGCTTCGAGGGCCTGAATCTGCTTGTCGCCTTTCATCTTCTTGGCGGCATCAAATTCAGCCTTGGCACGTGCTTCGAGAACCTCTTTGCCCTTGGGAGTTTTGGGGTATTGAGCGACCAATTCGTCAAACCGTCCCTGATTGTAGAGGTTTTCGGCGAGAATGTTCTTGGCGTCGTTGGCGAGCGGCGAGTTGGGGAACTGGGCAATCAGTTCATCGAACTTCTTCTCGTTAAAGAGGGAGCGGGCCTTCTCTTCATGCGCAAGCAGGGCAGCGCGGGTATCGGGGTACTTTTCAATGACTTCCTGATACTTGCCGGCTTCAAGGAGATCTTCGGCCATCATGGCTCGTGCGCGGCGCGCGACCTGCGAGTCAGGGTATTTATTAATCACCTCCTGATACTTGCGCTCTGCAAACAGCTTTTGGGCTTGCGCCTCGGGGCTCTGGCATCCGGCAATCCAAAGGGCTGCGATCAGCGACAGCAGCAGGCCAGAAATCAATCTGCGGGAAATCATGGTTTCGATTCGGTGGATTTTGAAGCTTTGTCTTTTGAAGTTAATAAGTTAAGGATTCCGATGGGGAATGTCAAGGAGTTCGATGCTACTCAGTTTGGAGAGTTCTATAGAACAAGAGGTTGCGAGAGTGAAACGGCATTTTGCCCGGGCATGGCGGGTGCAAAGAGCTTTCGCTTGAGTCGTGAAGAGTGTTGACACTTCCTTGAAACGATGCTATATTACTTGTTATATCAAAGGTTTACCCTAAAGCCTGACCCACATTAACCATCAGGATGACACGGATGAAAACACGGCAACGTATGAACAAGACCGTATTTGCTTATGTATTGTTTGCAGCTCTCGCCATGACCCTGCTTTACACGGTTTTGGCCAGCGCGCAAACGGGAGCGGAGCGGGAAGTGACGATGAGTGAGAAGATAGGGGCAATCGTTGTGCTCTATCGGGCATTTGACAGCATGATTTATTTCCTGCAGGGCCTGCTGCTGTTTATCGGCGTCGGGATTACGATTTTCTATTACATGAAGTTCAAGCGTGCCGGGTTCCAGGCGGAGCTTGGCAAAAAGGTGCACGCGATGGCGGATGAAGTGACGCTGCAGGCGGCCATCAACTTTGAAATCGAGAGTTTGCAGAACAAGTATATCTTTCTGGACTTGATGATTGCGGCGGCGCCGATGTCCGGATTGCTGGGCACGGTGGTGGGACTCGTGCAGGTGTTCAGCGAACAGACGATGGTGGAGCATGTGACGATGCAGTCCATCGCGAGCGGTATGTATGTGGCCATGGTGACGACGGTGTGCGGACTAATTGTCGCGCTGATTGGAGTCATCGGACGGCATATGCTGAACAGCATTCTGGCGACCATGCGCGAAGAACTGGCGGGGGCGAAGTGACATGCGCAAAAGTGATCCGTTTGCCGAAGCGACGACGTCGCTGATTGATATTGCCTTCATCATCATCTTGTTTCTGATTGTCTCGACGGTGATTGCGCCGGAAGACGTGGTGCCGCTCAAGCTGCCGAACAATTTCGACGAGGGGACTCCCTATTTGCAGGTGGACAAGGAGTTGATTATCCATGTGCGGAAGTCGGGCAAGGTCGAGGTGTCAGGTGAGATGCTGGCGGACTCGCTCGATGCGGACTCCACTCTGTTCCAGTTGGCTGACGCATTTATCGAGCGCTATAAGGCCGTACAGCCGGACGGAAAGGTTATTTTAAGAGCGGACAGCGGCGCGGTGTGGGATAGACCTGTGCAGGTGATGCAGGCATGCGGAAAGCACGGCTTGCCGCTTTCCATTGCGCTGGAGCCTGCGGACTTGGCGGAGGACTTGAAGCCGTGAGCGAGCGCCAGATTCTCATGGGTATTCGCGGCATGGCGTTCGTGCTGACGAGCGTGATTTTGCTCAACATGCCGTTTTTTCCGCTTGAACGGCTGAGCGAGAAATACGACTGGCTGATGTATATCAATCTCGAAGAGATTTTGATCATGCGCGAGCCGCCCAAGCCGAGGCCGCTGCCGGTGCCCGTTGAACAGGCGCGGATTGCGCCGAGAGCGACGCCCTCTCCGGTGATTGCGCCGACGCAGGTGACGTCGAAACCGTCTCAGCTTGTGGTTGAGGAGCCATCATTGGAGAAGCCAGAGTTCGGCTTGGTGCATGAGCTGTTCGACACGCCGCCGGAAGAGCGGCCACAGACAAAGCTGCTGCCGAACGCGTCTCCGCTGCCGGATATTTTGACACAGCGGGCGGACGCAGGCGAATCGCGGCCTCCGGCGGCGATTCCTGCTCCGACTTCGCAGGCGGGACGAGTTTACAAGGGAGCAGGCGCGCCGAATCTTGAGCCGGCCATAACACCGGGTTACACGGGGCCGGACTTGAGTTTGCCGAACGCGCAGCAACCGACGGTCGGGCTTAGCCGCGGTGAAGAGCTTGCGACTTCCAAGACGCCGGGCATTGCGCGCGGAGAGCAGGATTTTCAGTCTTCCGTCGGAAAGCAGGCCGGGCCGGGCAACGCGGAATCCATCGCCATCGGCAACGACCTTGTGGGTGAGAGCGAAATCGGCGGACTCATCGGCTGGCTGAAGGCGAATCCGGCGAATTTTTCGCCGGTGCTGATGGCCTATATGGAGAGCGGTGACGGGGATTTGAAAGGCGTGACGTCGTATGCGGGCTGGGATATTTTTATACAGTATTCGCAGGACGACGGACAGCTCAAGATCTTTTTGTCACGAGGAGATCAGGGGATATTGCTTGCGGACTCGGATTTCAAACGGCGCTCTCAATTTCTGGGCTTGGGCAGCGTCGCGCGGGTCGGGCAGGAGGTGAATTCCATTACCGCCCGCCGCGAAAAGCCGACCGCACACTCAACGGGAGAATTTTATTCCGTGTTTCAAGGCTGGATGCAGAGTAAGGGAATTGCGCTGAACAGATGACTAGATTGGAATGATGAACATGAATAGATTACCAATGGTTGTGATGCTGCTTGCTGTTTTGATGGC
>JABWCQ010000013.1 GCA_013360195.1 bacterium | reverse complement strand
AGCAGCGTGGACGCTGCACCCAATGCGCTTGCGCGGGTGCTTCGTCTGACTGACTTGTAAGTTCAAGCGGGTCACCCAATCGGGTGGCCCGCTTTGCTTATTTTGGACAATCTTGAAATTGTTTGCTATTACGAGATTCTCGCATTAGATTGAAGTAACCTGTGTCCTCTTATTTATGCCTTACAACAGCATCTCATTATCACTGAGGTGACAAATGAAGCGTCTAATTATTGTTTACTTCTGCCTCGGGGCAGCATATTCAGCCCACGCGCAGTTCAACGCTATCCTCTATTCACTTTACCCCTTGACAACGGATTGTGACGGCGGCGAACCGCTGGGTGCCCATTGTACCGGAGTGATTTTCTGGGATCAAGACGATAATGGTCCTGACCCTGCTGACTTACCTGTTCCGGTGGGGGAAGAATTTGGACAAGCAAATTTCAATACGTTTCCAATTAACGGCGAGGACATCCTGGAAATCCCCGGTGGATTTATGACAGATCCAGCCTTCACGATTGTCACAACCACTCCGCAACCATCGCGTTACTACATCGTCGTTGAATGCGGACATGCCCGATGGACTTCGTCCGTGATCACGATTGAAAACGGACTGAACGAATATGAAGTAGGTGGCTGGTCATGCGAAGAGATCGTCTTTCCATGTGACGAACCGACTTATTATTTCATTGAAACAGTCAATGGCGTCCTTTACTGGGCGGATGGGCCGCATTTCACGTGCATTCCCGTGTGTGCAAATGCGCCCGTGCAGATATGTTACGGTCCGCTTGGCCAGGATGTAATTCCGTATGCCAACGTCCGCTCTGGGTGCACGCACGAAGTAGGAGATTGTGACAGCGCATGCCAATCTGTCCCCTTCACGTTCAGCAACGATGCGTGGGTTTATGACGATCTGAACAGTCTGTGGTGCAACTGGATCTATCCGGGTGAAACGGATGGCTGCGTTTGCTTGGAAGACTCCTTCAGTGTCGCTATTCCTCCCTGCGACGAGCCGACATATATTTTCACCGAGACGGTCAACGGAGTTGATTATTGGGCAGATGGTCCGCATTACTCGTGCATTCCTGTTTGTGCAAGTGCGCCCGTGCAGATATGTTATGGTCCGCTTGGCCCAGATGTTATCCCGTCTGCTGCGGTTCGTTCGGGATGCGCACACGGCGAGGACGGCTGTAACACCGAGTGTACATCGGCATCATTCACTTTCAACAACTTTAATTGGACGTACGATGAAGTGAGCGGTCTATGGTGCAACTGGATCTATCCGGGTGATGAAGATGGCTGCATTTGTCTGGAGGATTCCTTCAGTGTCGCCACTCCTCCCTGCGACGAACCGACGTATATCAGTTTCGAGACGGTAGGAGGAGTGGATTACTGGGCGGACGGAGCACATTGGACATGCATTCCCGTATGTGCCAGCGCACCAGTACAAGTTTGCTATGGCCCGCTTGCCCCAGATGTTATCCCGTCTGCCACGGTTCGTTCCGGATGCACACACGGTGAGAGCGGCTGCAATTCGGATTGTACCCCCGCAACTTTCTCGTTTAATAATTACGCCTGGGTTTATGACGATCTGAATAGTCTTTGGTGCAATTGGATCTACCCGGGCAATACTGACGGTTGCATCTGTCTGCAAGACACATTCATGACGACCGGCCCATGCGACGAACCTTCGTACATCTTCTTTGAGGTGATTAACGGCTGGGACTACTGGGCTGACGGGCCGCACTACACTTGTTTGTCGCTCTGCGCGGATACACCTGTGCAAATTTGCTACGGTCCGTTTGAGGACGGCGTTTACCCAGCCGCAATAGTACTGCCGGGTTGTTCGCACGATGCAGGGGACTGCAATAGTGAGTGTCCGACTGGTCCCTTTACATTTGACAATGACGCGTGGATGTATGACGAATTGAACGGTTACTGGTGCAACTGGATTTATCCGGGATATCTGAATTGCTGCGTTTGCCTGTGCGACTATTTTGATTTCAACATCGGATTTGTCGAGTCGTTCTTTGAGGCCCAGCCGCGTGACAACGCCGCGCTGATCCAATGGGGTACCGCATCAGAATCCGAGATTGACTACTTCCGACTGCTACGCGACGGACAGTCCGTTTACACCGTCGGTGGAACTAACAGTTCTACTGGTTCCACCTATTCCTTCTTGGACGAGAATGTTGTGAACGGGCGAACATACATCTACAGCCTCGAAGTAATAGACATTTCCGGATCGATAGAGGCATGGAACACAGTGGCAGAAGTGACGCCGTTGTCCTCCTCCGCAGTTGTCACGGAATACGCGTTGCATCAGAATTATCCTAATCCGTTTAACCCGAGCACGAATATCAGTTATGACGTGGTTGAATCGGGTATGGTAAATCTCGTCGTTTACAACATTGCCGGACAGGTTGTGGGGAAACTTGTGGATGGAATTCAGTCGGCCGGGCGTCACACGGTCAGCTTCGACGCATCGAATCTGACCAGCGGTCTGTACTTCTACACGGTGAAGATCGGCAACGAGTTCACCGCTACGAAGAAGATGCTGCTTGTCAAGTAATCAACGCGGACGCTGCACCCAAGGCGTTTGCGCGGGTGCTTCGTCTGACTGACTTGTAAGTTCAAGCGGGTCACCCAATCAGGTGGCCCGCTTTGCTTTGGGGGAAATCCAAAACAAATGCTGCATCTGATGTACAATATTTGAACTAATGAATTAACATTTTGTTTCAAAAACTGCATATTTACATAAACATATGTTCACAATTACCTTAGATTGAATTGGCATTGAACTTAGGACACCCGGGATGAAGCTCGGGAGGCATGGCGGGGTCAGTTTTGAAAGTCGAATATTTCACTTGCCTTGCCGGAAGAATGAGCGTAAATTACAATGATACCCTCTCTCGTGAGGTGCCTTGAACATGTGTAACTGTAGGTGAAAGCAACATGAAAACCTGTTCCAAGTATTTGCTTCTGGCGCTATGCCTAATCGGAACGACAGCACTTTATGCAGCGGAATTCGCACCGGGACTTGACGATGAACTTGCACTTCGGAAGAGTGATGAATTCCTCAGCACCATTATTATTCTGCCGAGCGCTATTGATATTCGCACACTTGATTTTGCCCTGCATACACGCAAAGCCACGTTGGCCGAGCGTCACCAGGAAGTAATTGCGGCGCTGAAATACAACGCTGCACAGAACCAGCCCGCATTTTTGGCCGAGCTTGACATGCAGAATGAACTTGGCACCGTGAAAGGCTATACAAGCTACTGGATTGACAATCTGGTGGTTGTTTACGCACAGAAGAGTTATATCGAGTCGCTGCGCGAACGGGGCGACATTGAATATGTGACTCTGAACTTCAAGCCTGAACTCTTCGAGCCGATTCGTTCGGAGAACGGTTCGGTCCGACCGCCGCGGCGTAATCCGCTCGACAATGAGACGACGACGCCGGATCAGGATGCCATCGGCACGACGCGAGTCAACCGCGAACTTGGTATTACGGGTCAGGGTGTGCTGGTCGCCAACTGCGATACGGGTGTAGACGGCAATCACCCGGCGCTGGCGTCACGCTGGCGCGGCTTGACCGCTCCCGCAGCGGAGTGCTGGCGAGACGCTCTGGGTTCGGCTCCGAACTTTCCTTCCGACGGAAATGGACACGGCACGCACGTGATGGGCACAATCACCGGCCGCGCGATTTCCGGCAATGACACGAATACCGTCGGCGGCGCGCCGAACGCGCTGTGGATTGCGACCAATTCGATCAATCAAGGCACGGGAACGAATTTTGACAATGATATCATCGCGGACTATCAGTGGTTTGCAGATCCCGACGGTGATCCGGGCTCGCTGGACGATGTTCCTGATGCAATACAGAATTCGTGGGGCGTGAATCAGAATTTCTCGGGCTATACGCAGTGTGACACTCGTTGGAATACCTTTATCTTGAATTGTGAAGCAGTCGGTCCGGTCATTTCGTGGTCGGCCGGAAACGAAGGTTCGTCCGGTCACCGCACACCGGCGATTCACTCCATCAATGCATATCAAATCTTTTCAGTTGGAGCGGTTGATGCACAGGACGGTTTGCCGCCCTATCCGATTGCGAGCTTCTCAAGCTTAGGGCCAACACCGTGTGTTCCGGCGGTTCCTGATAACTTCAAGCCCGAGATTTCCGCACCTGGTGTGAACGTGTATTCGTCCGTTCCAGGAGGCGGTTATGACGGAAGTTATTCCGGCACGTCGATGGCAGGTCCGCACGTTGCGGGTGTGGTCGCGTTGATGCGCGAAGCCTGCCCGAACTGCGATCACATCACGATCAAGGAAGCCATCATGCAAACGGCGCTTGATCAAGGCCCGGCAGGACAAGACAACACGTATGGTTACGGTGTGATTCAAGCCTATGAGGCGGTTCTTGCGGTGTCGAACCTTGGCCGAATCGGTGGTGTGGTCACCGACGGCGCGAATCCGTTATCGGGAGTGCGCGCGAAGATTCTGTCCGGTCCGAATTTCGCCATGACGGACGCCAACGGTCAGTATTACCTTGCGCTCGCAAGCGGTACGTATGATGTCGAATTCTTCAAAATCGGATTTGCGCCGGATACTGTGTTTGATATCAATGTGACGGTCGGGGATACAGTCATCGTTAACGCTCAGTTGACAGCGCTGACTCCGGTGAACTTTATATCTGAAAGTTTCGAAGCCGGCGCACCGGGCTGGACGCATGATGCACCCGCGAGCTGGGTGGACAACTGGCATATTTCAACGGAGCGCGCGAATACGGGCGCGAATTCGTACAAGTGCGGTGACACCGGCACGGGTAATTACGCAAATCTTTGCGATTCCCGTCTGACGTCTCCCGTGATGACGAATCTGCCCGCCTACGCGCAGCTTAGCTTTGTGACGCAGATTACTTCCGAGACCTCCACGGCATATCCTGATTCCGCTTACGACGGCGGCATGGTGGAGATTTCGGTGGACGGCGGCGCGTGGACACATGTAACGCCCACGCCCTCCTATAACAAGGCATTTCGCTACAGCGCCGGCGGAGGTAATCCCTACAGCGGGCCGGTGCCCGGTGTTGGTTGTTTGGCCGGTTCCATTGCGACGTGGACTCAGTACACGCTAGACCTGTCCGCTTATGAAGGACAGGACGTACAGCTGCGATTCCGTTTCGGTTCAGATGCCGGTGCGAATCAGGAAGGATGGTATGTCGACGATGTTACCGGAGTCGGCTATTCGAATTCAGTCGTGTCGGCACCGACGTCATTGACAATCGTTTATGACGCGGACAACAATGAGCTGGACTTTGCCTGGGAAGGAACCGCACCGATGTTCCGGCTGTTGAGTTCAGAGACGTTTGACGGGCCGTATGCGACGATTGAAGCGACGACCGCAAGCAACAGCGTGTCCATTCCGGTATCTGTGTATGACCAAAGATATTTTGTTGTCGTTGCGACAGACGGCACGTTGATGTCCGCACCATCCCGGCCTATCGGGTTGAACGGAAGATAAGTTCGAATCATGCTGCAAACAGAAGAGCCTCTGTAAATCAGAGGCTCTTCTGCATTATGAACGTACTTGATAACTATTCCATGCCGCGATCAAGCTGACGGCGGGACAGCGAGCTGGCGGGAAGGTTTGTTCCGCGCCGTGCGACAATTACGAAATCGAAGCAATCACCAATTGAAACCGGTATTGTCCACGTCGTCTCAGTGCCGGGGACTTCGGCATGCCAATACCAAAGGGAATCCGCGGGAGCGGCACGGAAGACGTCGTAGGCATAGGGCGTCAACGGTGCGCCGTCAATATCACGTTCCACCGGCAGCCAAGTCAGGCGCACGAGCGAATCCAGTTGCTGGATAATGACATCTTCGACGACCGCCGGTTTGGACGCCGGAGTCTCCATGGCGATGAACATCACCTGATCGAAAATTGCCTTCCAGTCGGTGCTGGAAGCATTACGGCCGACCGTACGCAGCGTCAGCAAATTCTGGCCCGGAGTCAGAGTATGCGTGCCGCCGTGAAGAGTGTCGGTACGTACCCAGCTTTGATAGAGAGTATTTTGATACATGTCCTGCGCGACAAGGCTGTTTTCGCCGTTGACCTGCACGGTAACGACAGCGGCGTTCGAAGTCCTGCCAAAGAAGTACTTGGCCTGATAGGTTCCTCCTGAAGGAGACCAGAACGGAAGGTTAACGTAGCTTGACGTGCTATTGCCCGTGAACACGTAGCAGGACATCCTTCCCCATGGGTCGGTGTTGTCGGCACGAATCCAATCGCGGCACCACTCTTCCTTGATGCGGGCACCAGACCAACCGGCGTGATGCAGAACTTCACCTTCAACCCGGAACCAGTTGCGATAGTGAAGAAGACTGTCCGAGGTTGCACCGAGACCGGTTTGCGGAGTTGCCGTGACGAGATAGTCACCGGGAGAAAGTCCGTCAGGAACCCGGATTACTCCGGTGAGTTTGCCGAAAATATCCGCTGATGGTACCGCGCCCACCCACGGACAGGGAATACCGTTGATTGCGGCACTCGCCGATTCGCCGACGTGAAGCCCGTGCATTTCAATATCGAGTGAGTCACCGGCGAACACGACGTTGCCGATGTCGGGGCGTTTGGGCTGGAACCAGAGTGACGGCCCGCCGAGATGCTGCCAGGCCACCGAAAGGGTATCGAAATCGTAGAGTGAGTCTGAGCCAATGTTCAGCACGAGCATCAAGGGATAGACTCCGGCGGTCATGTTGTCGGGAGTGTAGAATTTCGCGTCAAGAATTGAATCGCCGTTGACAGCAATAAGCGATGCATCCACGAGCGAGAGCTGAAAATCTCCAAGCCTGGCTCCGACAATGGGGAGTTCGGGATCAATGTTCTCGCCGACCAGTCTCAATTGCTCGCCTGAGTGCGTGGCACCGTCTCCACTTGCATCAACAATCTTCCATTGCGGACGCTGAAGGTAGGCATAAGCCATCGTACGGTAATGACCGGAGAGATTGTTGAAACGACCGACTTCCGTTTCATACCGGAGACGTGTCTCGAACGGGATAGGGTCGTTGTTGTGCCAGCGATACGCCGCAGCCGTGTCGGCAAGATAGGCCACGCAGCCGTGCAACGGCAATTGTGTATACACCGGAGTCCAGTAGCGACCGCCCTTATAGTAGTCTTCCGTTCCGGTTCCATGCCACGACGGGGTAGATTCGCCGTCAATATAGAAAAGCTCATCACCTTCAAGAACATGATTGTCCGGCTGCTGCATGTCTTGAACGGTTCCGACATAGTTGCCCGGGCCATCGAAGTCGGCGATGAGATAGTTTGACCACAAGCGAGTCGGGTTCATTTCGCGATATTGCCCGTGAAGTCTAAAGGGACCGGGGCTGCCGTCTGCGATTTCCAAACCTGCATACAACGTCTGCGAAGCACCAGTCAGATTTTCAAATTCAATCCGGACGCGTTTGTCAAAGACTATAGGCAAGTTGAAATACAGGGTGTCACCGACAGATCCGGTTACCGTAGAACGATAGGGTCGCCATCCAATCGGCGTGCCGAGTGCTACGGAAATCGGGCCTTCGATATCAGGCAATGGATACCCGTCGGTATACACTCGAATCCAGAAATTCTCGAAGACCTGCTGTGTGCGGTTATTCAGCTTCAGCAGAAGCCTGCGCGTCTGGCCAACGCCGTCGAATTCAAGGGCAGAGATGTCTTGTCCGTGCGGCAATGCCGCGGTTGTGTCAATGACATCAACTGTGGGGACGTAGATAGGAGTCTGAGGAGTCGACAGTCGATCCGCGAGCGAGTCAAGCATGGTCAAGTACTGCGGGCTTGGCGGCATGGTGAAGGGCTCAACGATAGTGCCGGAGGGTAGTTTCAATACAGTGACATGAAAATAGATGTCGCGAAAATCGTTGTATGTGATCCGGAGACTGTTTTGGAACGGAATAGGAACATAGCTGAAATATCCGCCGGAAGAGCTATCGGCAACTGGGGGCAAGAAGGGGTGCATTTCACCGAACGGATAGACCAGAGGAGTGTCTATCAAAGCGGTTGTATTGTTATCCACATACAGTCGCCAACGCCACTGCGACGTCTGATTGTCCTGCGTCCACCACATAGCCACGACCACACCGGGACCTTGGACATCACAGAGTTTTTGGTGGCCATATTGGTCAGCACCATAATAGTGGCCGAGGTCGCTATTGCTGCCGTTTCTGGCCCAGCTTGAGAAGTGCTGAATTTCGGCAGCAAGGGCATAAGACAGCCGTTCAGGATGGAGCATGTACTCCCAGTAGGTCTGACCGGAAGCAATTGACGTCAAAAGCAGGAGCAGAAAAAGAGGCATTGGCTGGGATAGGTGTATGAAAACGGCCTTAGAAATATAAGTTAATGTCGGATGGCGGGGAAAACAACTCTCCAAGTTTCCAAGGCAAAGAAATTCCATTGCGACTGTGAGGGGAAAGTCGTAAACTTAGTCTGACAGTCAGATTATTTGCAGTTGATTTTCTTAGACTTAAACTGATTCCCACATGGAACTACTTTTGGCGCCTTGGCCGTGGTATGTCAGCGGCCCGTTGATTGGTCTCACCGTGCCTCTGCTGCTCATTCTGGGGGGGAGGGTCTTTGGCATGTCAAGCAGTCTTCGCCATGTCTGTGCTGCCGTATATCCGAGCAATATCGAGTATCTGAGATACGATTGGCGGAAAGACGGGCTGTGGCTCATCTTGATGGTTTGCGGGCTTGTCATTGGTGGCTGGATCGGCGGAAGCTTGCTGCGAGCGGAAAACTCAGTGCAAATATCGCCGGAAACAGTGACTGACTTAGCAAAACTCGGGATAGCAGATATCAGCGGACTTGCACCGGCTTCGCTCTTTAGTTGGAAAGCGTTGTTCACATGGCCGACCATATTGTTGCTTACCGTCGGCGGTTTTCTGGTGGGATTCGGCACGCGCTGGGCGAACGGCTGTACTTCGGGGCATGGGATTACGGGACTGGCAAACATGCAATGGCCGTCATTGCTGGCCGTAAGCGGATTCTTTATCGGCGGGTTGATTGCGACACACGCCCTGTTTCCGTTAATCTTCAAATAGCAAAATATGAGCGAAGTATCTACATACAAAATGTCCTTACGCGACAAAATCATTTTTATTGCCATCGGAATCTATTTTGGCATCGTCATTTCGAAATCTGAAGCAATTTCGTGGTTTCGCATACAGGAGATGTTCCGGTTTCAATCGTTTCACATGTACGGTCTGCTGATGTCGGGTGTCGTGACTGCGGCTGTCAGTCTAAGGATAA
Source organism: bacterium (assembly GCA_013360195.1). Classification (NCBI taxonomy): domain Bacteria; species bacterium. The sequence continues at coordinate 68,892 of JABWCQ010000013.1, read as the reverse complement.
TTCGCACGTTCAATATCAAGACCATAGACGGCAACGAGATCAACGTTGAGCCAAAGGACATGAAGCCGTGGCGCGGATATCTGCTGGGCGGGTCGTGTTTTGGTGTGGGCTGGGCATTGACAGGAGCCTGTCCGGGTCCGCTTTATACACTGGTCGGGACCGGTCTGACGGTCATGATTGTTCCTTTGTTATTCGCATTTGCCGGTGCATGGACGTATGGATACTTCAAGCCGAAATTGCCGCATTAAGGAGTCCGCATGTTTTTCAAGCAAATTGAAGATCCCTATCTCGCGCAGTATGCATATCTGATTGGCTGTCAGGCCACAGGAGAGGCGCTGCTCATTGACCCGGAACGGGACATAGACCGCTATGTGGAGCTCGCTCTTCAGAACAATTTGCGGATCGTCGCAGTAGCCGAATCGCATATTCACGCGGACTTTGTCAGCGGTGTGCGGGAATTCGCATCCAATTACTCCGTGCGAGTCTATCTATCGGGTGAGGGGGGCAGTGACTGGCAGTATCAATGGCAAGCGGAATCACCGGCAAGGTTGTTCCATCTTAAGCATGGTGACGTGTTTCATGTCGGCAATGTGGAGATCGAAGCGGTGCATACTCCGGGTCACACGCCGGAGCATATTTGCTTCATGATAACAGACAAAGGCAGCGGAGCGGACGATCCGATTGGAATAATTACGGGAGATTTCGTGTTCGTCGGGGACGTTGGACGTCCTGATTTGCTGGAGTCTGCCGCCGGCATGCAAGGAAACAAGGAACCGTCGGCGCGTGCACTTTATCGTTCGCTGCTTGAGTTTTTTCAGTTGCCGGACTATCTGCACCTTTGGCCGGGACATGGAGCGGGTTCGGTTTGCGGCAAGGCACTGGGGGCGATACCAGATTCGACTGTGGGCTATGAACGGCGGTTCAACTCAAGTTTGCGCGCCGCTCAAAGCGGTGAAGAGAGATTTGTGCGCGAGATTCTGCACGGTCAACCGGAGCCCCCGATGTACTTTGCGATGATGAAAAGGTGGAACAAGCAGGGACCGCCGCTGCTTCCATCTGAATTCAGTTTGGCGACGATACAACCGGAAAAACTGCAGGCGCTGTCGCGCAATTCGGATACTATTATTATTGACACCCGGCTCGACCGGGAGCAGTTCTTCGGCGGATACATCCACGGAAGTTTGTGGGCGCCATTGACAAAGAGCTTTACCGGCTATGCCGGGTCGTTTGTGCAGCCGGAGCAAAAGATTGTCGTCTTGTGTCATGACTCGCAAGCGGAGTTGGCAGTCCGATTGTTGTGGCGAATCGGTTTGGACAATATCCTAGGCTACTGCAGCACAAATGACTTCGATAAATGGAGAAAGCAGGTCAAGCCTGCTCTGGAAACGCTTTCCGTCACTACCTATGAGAAGGCATTAAGTCAAGGTGACGCTTACCTCTTGCTGGATGTTCGCGGAGAAGCAGAGTACGAAGACGGTCATTTGCCAGGCGCCGTTTGTATTCCGCATACTCGGTTGGCGAGCAGGCTTTCCGAACTGCCACGCGGCAAAAAAATCGCTGTTCACTGTTCGGCAGGGGGGAGATCAACTTCCGCCGCGACATTCTTGAAGAGAATGGGATTTGATGCGGCGGCCATCAATGAAGGCATTGAAACCGCGGCATCGTTCCTTGTGCGAGAAACCGAGACCGTATAGTTTAGATTCCTCAGCAACGACAAGCGGGTTAGGCATGCACCTAACCCGCTTTACTTTTTCTGTCAGTGAGTGCAACAGGGTGGAGGCCCGTGGTTGGCGGCCAGCCCGGCAACACCTCTCCATAAAAGTACTAAAGCAGTGATCGCCATCAGCGTACCGGCGGCGATGTTGCCATACTTGCTGAAGCGTGCCGGAATTTTCTGTATCAGCGCGCCAAGTCCAAGCAGCGCAGGCATGGTTCCCACGCCAAAGGCCTGCATGATCATCATGCCTTCGACCGGAGAGGATGCCGCGGCTGAACGGGCAACCATTGCATATAGCACTCCACACGGCAATAACGCGGCAGCGAGTCCCAGTCCCGGTGACATCCATTTCCCCCAGCGCAACGCACGTTTTGAAACCGCTATTGATACCTTGGCGAGAAATCCGCCGGACGTCGGAAGTGCATATGCGAGTACCAGAGCGAGAATCATCAGTACACCGCCGGCGATTGAAACCCACGCGGTGGCCTTTTGCAATCCGGTTTGGTTCATGAATATGGCTCCAAGCGAAGCCGCAAGAAATCCGAGACTAGAATAGGAGAGCAGTTTCCCCAGCGTGAAACCCAACGGAGCCCAGGCACCGCCGGTCATCCTGGAACGGCACCCCAATGTCGCGAGGGGGCCGCACATGCCGATACAATGAGCCGAACTTAGCAAGCCAACGACGAACGCAGGAACTATGGCAGCGGAAAGTGTTTCCATATCAGTTCACAAAAAAGGAAATTCTGTCACGAAAATGTTGTTCGCCCCGGCTCAAGTCTGCGACACACTCCCACGCGCCACGTACCAGCGGAGATGCGGCCTTGACCGCGTAGCGTCCATTGCCCATCGGCAGAATGGCCGATGTGGGTTGATCCAGAGATTTGTCGGAAGGACGATAGAGGCTGCACATTCCGACGACCGAGTCGCAGGGAAGTCCGGCGCCATCAATAATTGTCAGAAGGACAAGATCTCTCTCGTCTGCCGCAACTGCCGTGACTTTCCATCCGGTGCGCAAAGTTGCTTGCTTTTCACTGACGACCTGTTTCAGGTTCACACCTTTTTCATAATAGCGTTCGGTCATCAGTTCCGGCGGATTCTTTGCCGCCACTGTCACCAACACCGCATTCATTGCAAAGGTGCCGGCGAGTACAGCGATTATAATCATTGGCCAGAGATTCTGGTCAAGAAATTTCTGCAGTTTTGTGCGCGGCGCTTCAGTCATCATCTTGCTTCTTGTGTTTATCCTAGTCGCGGCCGTTATGATGTTCGGAAAACACCGGCCCCAGAAACTTCGCGGAGGCAGTGCCAATTTCCTCGCTGCCGTCCATCAGTTTGAATTCCATTTCGGTCGCAGCGGTTTTAATGTGCTCCTTGGCCACCATCACGAACGCTTCAGCCTTGACGCGTTCTCCCGGAATCAGTTCAATTGGTTCGCCAAGTACCATCAACTGAGCGGGGACAGGCGACTCAAGTTTGACGGTCACTGAACGCGTGCGCGCATCGGTGTTAGTGAAGTGCATTTGCAGCATGTTGCGCACGTTGCCGTCCTCCTGTACGATATAAGGGGTTCCAGCAGGACGGACCACGGCGAAATCGACGACTTCGCGAATCGAAAGCCGGTACACGAACATCACTCCAAGCAGGAGAAAGACTGCTAAATAGAGAAGCACACGCGGCCGCACGAATTTATGCGCCTTGTGCTCGATTCCGGCCAGCGAATCGTAGCGAATCAGACCAAGCGGCCGTTTAATCTTGGTCATCACGGTATCACATGCGTCAATGCAGGCAGTGCATTGAATACATTCGAGCTGAAGGCCATTGCGGATGTCAATGCCCATCGGACAGACCTGGACGCAGCGGTTACAGGCAACACAGTCACCTTTAGTGTCTGAATCCGCACGTCGCATTCCACCGCGCGGCTCGCCACGGTCATGGTCGTATCCGACAATCAGACTGTGATCGTCAATGAACACCGACTGAATGCGCGCATAGGGACAAAGAAAGTGACAAAACTGCTCGCGAAACCACGCGAAATTAAAGTAAGTCAACGCAGTCAGCACGACCGCAACGACCATTGCCGTTGGATGAGATGCTCCGAAGGTCCAGAACATCTCGTACGAAGCTTCAGGTCCGATAAAATAGGCCGTGAAGCTCAGGCTCATCCCGGTAGCAAGCAGCCAGAATACGGCGTGTTTGAAAAGTTTTCGAGTCCAATAGGCATCATCGCGGGGACCGTTATCCAGCTCCCGGCGCTGCCGCGGATTGCCTTCTATCCAGCGCTCTATTCGATAGAAGATTCCTTCCAAATAAACCGTTTGCGGACATGCCCAGCCGCACCACAGCCTTCCGAACATCGCTGAGAACCAGAACAGCGCCAGCACCGACATCACGAGCAGCAGCGCGAGCAAGTAGAGGTCGGTAGCGAGAAATGTGTGGCCAAAGAACGAGAACCTGCGGCTGACGAGATCGAACAGCATGAACGGATTGCCGTTGATGGTAATCCATGGAGCCGCGAGATAGAACACAATCAAGACGGCTATCACGATCTTTCGCCGTGACGCCCACTTTCCCTTCGCGATATCGTGATAAACCCACTTCCTCTTGCCCTGCTTGCCAATTGTGGCACTCATGCTGGGCATTTCAGGCGTGTTCATCACTGGCAGTTGTTTCGACTTTTCCAAGCTCAATCCTTCCCCCTCCCCGGTCAAATCAATCATTTAGCAGCTACATTTTCTTTGCGGCATCACCGGCGGCCGCGGTGTCAACGGCGGCATTGGTCGCAGCGGATCGAATTGTCGCCATATCGTAAGGTTCGCCTTCAGCCTTTTTGCCTGCCGCTGGAGGAGGCGAATTCCATAGAGTCATTACGTACGCGGTGATCATCTTGATCTTCCGCTCTCCCAGTATTGGTCCCCATGTCGGCATGCCCTTCGCGGCGACGCCATTGACGATGGTGTTCATGATGTTCACCTCGTCGGGACCATGGATCCAGAAATTGTCCGTCAAATTGGGTCCGATTCCGCCTTCACCATACGCTCCGTGACACGAGACGCAGAAGGTGCCGAAGTACTTCTTGCCGGCGGCGACCGGGTCTTTGTCATAGAACCCTGAGGCAACGAGTTCGGCTTCACGCTGCTCAGCGAGCAGAGCAGCCTTTGCCATATCGCGCTTCAAATAGTCTCTCGGAAGCAGGTTGAACATGTGAACGAGTGGCGTATATACGACCGCGAACACAACGCAAATCAAAAACAGCTGCACCCACCACTTCGGCAGCGGATTGTCCGCTTCCTGAATCCCGTCGTATTCGTGGTCGAGCAGCTCTTGTTCGGGAATGAAGTCACCCGGCAAAAGTTCTTCGGGCTTATTGTCGCGATGCTTATCGCTCATGAGGAAAGACCTCTCGTAGAATGCGAGTTAGTTACTTGTTCGTCGTCGTCCTGTAGCGGAAGATGACTCTCGGTTTCAAAACGGTTCTTCTTGCCGGAAAATGTCCACCAAATTACAGCGGCGAAAGCTACGAACATGATGATCAACGAGATAATCGACCAGATGTTCGAACCGGCATTTGTTATCATATCTCGCAGCATTATTGTCCTGCCAGAAGTTGTACGGGCTGTTTACCGAGCCTTTGCAGATAAGCGATGACCGCCACCATTTCCTTGTTCTCCATGCCGGTGATGCCCTCAGCGGCAAGTCGTTCTCCGACTTGAGCTGCCTGTGACCTCATGGCCGCAGGAGCATTCTCGATATCAGATTCGCTGTACGGAACATTCAGAATTACCTGTGCTCTGAGTTTTGCCTGGATATCCTCTATGTTCAACTCATTTTCAGCGAGCCACGGATAGCGGGGCATGATGGAACCTGGCGATGTCGAGCGCGGGTCCATGAAATGCAGGTAATGCCAGTGATCCGGATACTTGCCGCCGACACGAGCAAGGTCCGGTCCGGTTCGCTTCGATCCCCATTGGAAGGGGTGATCATATTCGAACTCGCCCGGCTTGGAGTATTCGCCATATCGCAGCACTTCGTCCCGCAGGGGTCTAATCATTTGTGAATGGCAGTTGTAGCAGCCTTCACGGATATAGATATCGCGACCTTCGAGCTCCAGCGGCGAATATGGAACAGCCGCGCTCGCATGAATGGGAACATAGCTCTTCGGCATTAAAAGCGGTCCAATTTCAACAATACCGCCGATCGTTATGAGAACCGTGGTTAGAATTGCAAATGCGAACGGCTGGCCCTCAAGCACGTGGTGCCAATAGGTCTTCCCGCCATAATTGGCCGGCTTCAGGCTTGCCAGCGACGGCGCGGTCACCTCTTCGTCCTCCACCACCTCTGCTTTTCTAACCGTCTTCCAAACGTTGTAGCACATCAAGATGATTCCGGCAAGGTACAGCAATCCGCCAAGAACGCGGGTATGGTAAAACGGCAGTATTCGCTGTGACGTTTCGACGAAATTTGGATACTGAAGTAAGCCATCGGCATCAAATGCGCGCCACATCAATCCCTGCATAATTCCCGCAGTCCAAATCGGTACGATATAAAGCAGAATGCCGATTGTTGCAACCCAGAAGTGCGTAGTGGCCATTCCTTTTGAATAAAGTTCGGTTTTCCACAGTTTAGGCACAAGATAATAAAACATGCCAAATACCATGAATCCGACCCAACCTAAGGCTCCGCCGTGCACGTGTGCAACGGTATAGTCTGTGTAATGAGTCAGCGAGTTGATGGCCTTGATGGACATCATCGGTCCTTCGAAGGTGGACATGCCGTAAAATGTCACGGACAGCACAAAGAACTTCAGAATCGGATCCTGCCGGACTTTATTCCATGCGCCGCGGAGCGTCAGCAGGCCGTTCAGCATGCCACCCCACGATGGCGCAATCAGCATAACGCTGAACACCGCCCCGAGAGTCTGCGCCCAATCGGGCAGTGCAGTGTAATGAAGGTGATGCGGCCCTGCCCAGATATACATGAAGACCAATGCCCAGAAGTGGATGATTGACAGCCGGTAACTGTAAACGGGACGGTTTGCGGCCTTGGGCATGAAGTAATACATCATTCCCAGAAATGGTGTCGTCAACAGAAACCCGACGGCATTATGTCCGTACCACCACTGCACCAGCGCGTCCTGCACGCCGGCAAACACCGAGTAGCTCTTGAAAAGTGTGGCCGGTACTGCAAGGCTGTTGACAATATGAAGCATGGCAATGGTCAGCACCGTCGCGATGTAGAACCAGATTCCGACGTAAAGGTGACGCTCACGTCGCTTCATAATTGTGCCGAAGAAGTTTATTCCGAACACAACCCAAACGAGTGCAATTAAGACGTCAATGGGCCATTCAAGCTCCGCATACTCCTTACTGGTCGTAATGCCAAGCGGGAGTGTAATTGCCGCCAGCACAATTATCAGCTGCCAGCCCCAGAAATGAATCTTTGAGAGTGTGTCGCTGTACATGCGCGTCTTCAGCAATCGCTGCATGGAATAGTACACACCGGCGAAAATCGCGTTTCCGGCAAAGGCAAAAATCACGGCGTTTGTATGAAGTGGACGAAGCCGCCCGAACGTCAGCCATGACGTGTCAAAATTAAGCTGCCAGAAGGCCAGCTGTGCCGCAGCAATGACACCGACAAGCATGCCCACGACACCCCACAATAGGGTGACAATCGTGAACTTGCGGACGATGTCGTAATCATAGCGAAAGGTTTCCATCGCCATACAGTTACTTCCCGTCTTTATCTTTAGATGAATCTGCTTCGTCCAAGAGAATTCGATGCGCCGGTGATTCGAGATCGTCGAATTGACCGCTGCGCACAGCCCATAAATACAGAACAACAAACACGAGGATGAATATCACCGCCAGTGCCATCAGCCAATAGAGGATGTTCATAGCTTGCTGCCGCGGACGGCCAATGTCAAAACCGTAACAGAAGAAAGAGGCATGAGCAGGGCGGCCAAGAGCGGTGAAACGAGTCCCGCCATGGCCAATCCGGCTCCAAGTGCGTTGTATCCAATTGCAATAATGACATTGCGCTTGATTGTCCGCATCGTATTGCGGGACAGAGTCACCAGCTCTGCGAAAGCGGCCGGTCCACGCCGCGAAACAAACACGTCCGCCGAACTGCGGGCGACATCCGCAGCCTCTGCCGCTGAAACACCCACAGTTGCCCGGGATAACGCGGCTGCATCGTTCACTCCATCGCCAAACATCGCCGTGCGGACACCACCGGACTCAAGCTCATTTACCCGAATCAACTTTTCTTCCGGCGACGCGTCGCCACGGGCGTCTGATATATCCAGAGCCGCCGCAACTCGCATCACTTCATCCGTTCGATCTCCGCTCAATAGTTCGACGGTCACGCCTTTACCTTGCAGGTTCTCGACTGCGAGTTTGGCATCCGGGTTGATGGGATCAGTGACCAGAAACACCGCGCAAACACGACCGTCTCGCGCTGCCTGCACATTGCCTTCTGTGTTCGCCGTCCAAGCCCCCTCGGTGCATTCCATTTCCCGCATGAACCGCCGCGAACCGATTGCAATGGTTTGACCGTCCACGTTTCCGGTAATCCCTTGGGGAAAAACCTGCACATCGTTGGCTGGAAGCGATTTTTGCCCGGTTTGACGGAGCGCCGCACCAATCGGGTGTACCGCAAATCCCTCAAGAGTCGAAATCTGCGTCATCAATCTCTCGCGATCGGCAATCGACAAATGAGGCGCGAAATGCGACCGCACCAATTCAGTCTTACCGGAAGTTAATGTCCCGGTTTTATCGAGGATAGCATGCCGGACTGTCGCCGCGCGTTCTATCGCCTCTGCAGACTTAATGAACAGTCCACGTTTGGCGGCGCGTCCCATCGCGACTGACAAGGCAACCGGTGTCGCAAGTCCCAGAGCACAGGGACAAGTAATTACGAGCAGAGCGGCAACATTCCATAGTGCCTTGCTGTGGTCGATATTCCACCATATGACAGCTGTTACCACCGCAAGGGTTAGCACTGTGGCCACAAAATATCCGGCGATTTTGTCGTGAAGCCGGACGATGTCGGCTCGCTGACTTGCCGCCCTGCGAATCATTTCGGAAAGCTGCGAAAGTCTGGTAAATGCACCCACCGCAGTTGCTTGCAATCTTAGCGGTACAGATACTACCTGTGAGCCTGCATAGACCGTTGCCCCCACATCCTTGAACACTGCATAAGACTCTCCCGTCAAATGCGACTCCGTCACCCAAGCGGCTTGAAGGGCGACGCCGTCCACGGCAATAACATCACCGGGTAGAAATAACAAAGTGTCTCCAGCATCTGCGGCCGCAAGAGCGATATCCTCCACTTTTCCATCCGATTCCCGGCGAACTGTCCGCGGTGCCTGTTCAATAAGCGTTTCGGCTGCATCTGCCGCCCGAGCAGTCGCCCTGCTCAAAAGCATTCTGCCAACTAGCAAGAGAAAAACGAGAACGGCAAGGCTGTCGAAATACACCTCGCCGCGTTCCTGTACCGTTGCGACCACGCTGACCGACATGGCGGCGATTATGCCAAGACTGATGGGCAAGTCCATGTGAAGCATCCCGGCTTTCAGGCCGGATATCGCGCCGCGATAGAAGGGCTGAGCGGAGTACAGCACAGCCGGAAGCGCAAGCCCGAAACTGATCCAACGAAAGAGATTTGCCAAATCTTCTTCAATTCCCGTGAACTCTCCGGCATACAGCGCCGCCGCGAGCAGCATGATGTTTCCTGCCACCGCTCCGGCAACCCCCATTTTGAGCAGTAAACTCCGGGTCTCCTTCTTTCGAGCTTGTGCAACGCTGTCCTCCAGCAGAGGATGCGGTGTGTAGCCGAATCTGTCCAGCGCATGTGCCAGCCGGCTTAGTCTAATTATGCGTGGGTCAAAGACAATTTCGACAATATTGCGCCCCAAATCAAGCTGAGCGAATGTTGCGCCTTCACGCCCCAGCAGCACCTTTTCAACCAGCCACGAGCAAGCCGCGCAGTGCACACCTTCCAAATAGAATCGGATGCCGAGTAGTCCTTCAGCTCGAGGCTCCGCGTATCTCTTCAGGAATTCAGCATCATCAAAGTATTGAAACGTTTTCCCCGATATTCGCGCAGGTCCGATTTTGCCTGCGCCGAGATTCTCCCTGATGGAATAGTAGTCCTCAAGGTTCGATTCATGAAGAATCGCATACACTGCTTCGCAACCTGCGCAGCAGAATGCCTCCCCGGTCTTCAGTTGTCGCGCAGGCGGGACAGGAAGTGAACAGTGTGCGCACTTTTGAATCTGCTTCACTTCTCCAATCGGTTCTCTGCGCTTTTCGTTCATGCAATCTTGGAATTTGAGGAGGCGTAATCCGAAGTGATCGGTGGCTGTCTGAAAAAGTGTTATCGTCTGGCTGGGAAATAAACAGCTAAATCGGACTAAATTAGTCTGTTTTTAACTTGTTGATTTAATTCTTTACCAAAGCGTCCAGAATCTGTGCTCTGGAGTAAATGCTGTCCGTGTCGTATGCAACCGGAACTTTCTTTATCATAATGCATCATTGCCGCAAAATCAACCCCGTGGCCGAAGTTCTTTTTGGCTGTTTTCAAGCCCAAGAGGCGGTTTCCATTCAACAAAAAAGCCGGACGATTCCGTCCGGCTTGAGTCAAACAACGCCAATTCACTAAGGTCCGACTTGCGACCGAACGCGGACTGACGTCACTCTTCCAATTGATGCTTGAGCGGGTATTGTGCAGGACGTGTCCGGCGTAACGGTTGTCGTTTGCCAAACACCCGCTGAATCTTCCTGCTCTACAACGTAAAAAAGTCCATCAGGGTTACACATCCGGAAAGGCTTTGCCGATCGCCAATTGAGGTTTAAGGAGTCGCCTGCCAGAACCTCGACGGACAACTCATCCGGCGGCCACGGATTCTCAGTGTGCGGCGTGTGATATGCTCCGATCTCGATGAAGGTCAAATCATCATCGCAGTCCAAAAGCGGGTCGCCGGCATCCATGCAATCAGAATTCTCCAGTATGCGAAAATCTCCGGCACCGGAATTGACAAATCCCGCGACAGCAAAAATATTTGAGTAGATATCCGAACCGTGGTCAAGGTGGTTCCCGGCTATGAGAAGTCCAATTTGTGAGGGTCCGTGACCATTGCTATTCTGGTGGAAGGTGAAGTTGGCCTCAGCGTTGCGGTCGAAATTTGAATACTCTACTCGTGAAGCTGCGCCGTTTCGGAAGTGAATTGCGGAGCCGTTTTCGGCAATCATACAGGAGGAAATCAATGACGTCGAGTTCTCCACGTAAGCTGCCGAACCAAGTTGAGAGGAATTTGATACGATGGTGCATCTTGTCACGTGCGACGAGTCATTCAGTAATGACAATCCGCCACCACTCAGAACGGAGTAATTGTCCAGGATCAGTCCGCGCGAGAGGTTCACGTTCGAGCCTTGAATCAAGTATGCTCCGCCGCTTTCAAGCGCACTGTTACCTCTGCATTCAAACCGGTTTATCTGCCCGGAACTGGCGGACAGGTAAGATGCTCCTCCTTGCGCGGCTGTGCTTCGAACAATCACCATACTGTCGCAGTTAAACTCGGAATTGGAACTGTATACTGCGCCTCCGAATCGACTTGCTTGATTGTCCTCCATTCGGCAACTTTGAAGGTTCAAACTTGAATTTCGCAAATGGATCGCCCCTCCATCCTCTGCGACATTATCCTCCAGTATTGAGCCACTGATGTCAATGGTCGATCCTTCTCCGGATATCGCTCCTCCGATTTCAGAACTGCAATTCCGAAGGATAGAGTTCTGTATTGAAATCGACTGACCTGCTTGGAGCCGAACCGCGCCTCCGGACGGTGAACTGCAATTCTCAATCACGCAGTTTAACAACTCAGGATTGCCGGATACGACAAGAATTCCTCCGCCAGCCGTGGTTGCATTGGATTCGCGTATCTGACAGGACTGGAGTCTTGGAGATGAACCGTGAAAGAAGCTGACTGCACCGCCTGCGCTATCTATTGGCCACGATTGAGCACGCTCAATGATTGCGTGTGAAACCTCGGAATTTGATGATCCAGCGCCTGCAAATCGAATTCCGCGCCACAATGTCAAATTTGAGATTGAATCCGCAGTAAAGCGTACTTGCTCGCTCTCTGTTCCGTCGACCGTCAACGTTCCATAGACAATAATCGCATAAGGACCCATAAACTCCAGTTCAGTCCCTGCCGCAATCGTCCAAGTTTGATTCTCAGGGACAATTATGTCACCGAATACACGGTGATACTCTCCCGAGAGCTCACCTGTTTGAACTCCCCATACTCCCGACCCGATCTCTGTTTGTGTTGCTTCAAAACACCCCAAGTCAGCGAGGCTCAAGGCCGGACTTGGTCTGGATGACAAGCTTAAATCGATTGCGAAACCGGAATTCGTTGCATTGAGCGCCGGGCTCGCCGGGTTCTCGGTCTGAAGTGAGTATGGCTCTGCGGAATCTTCATTGAATCGCGGATTTTCAAATATGTTCCCGAATCCATCCGTCTGTGTGCCGTTGGCATTCTCGGTTGTAATTAGTCCGAAGCCCGACGGGAATGAACCTCCGAATTGAGGATTTCCAACTGCGTGAAAAAGCGTATTCCGTATCGTCCAAGCCACGCTGCCGGCCGCGAACCCCGTACCGGGTGTTGCCCCGTTTCCAGTCTCCGTTACGCGATTCGCGATAATTGAATTCAGCAGCGTGCCCGGTGTGTTATTGACAAAGAACGCGTGTCCCACAGTGGAGACATTATCAGCGATTGTACAGTGCTCATAGAGCGGGTTGGAGTTGCCGATCCAGACGCCGCCGCCTGCGCGACCGGAGTTGTTTCCGCAGATCAGTCCATTGACAACCCGGGATACGGATTCATTCATGAACAGTCCGCCGCCCAGACTGTCGGCATGATTCTCGGAGACGCGAGTTCGAATGATGTCCGGGCTCGAAAGTGTCAGGTAGATACCGCCGCCGTTCATTCGGGCATAGTTCCCCCGGACTTCGCAATCCGTCAAATCGACGTCTGCGTCCGTTGCGAAGATTCCGCCTCCGGATGAATCTGTGACATTGTTCGAGAATCGACAATTGTAGAATCGCGGGTTGCTTTCAATGGTACAGAGGCCGCCCCCCGTCCCGGTCGAGCTATTATTCTCAATTACGCAATTCGTAAACACCGGTTCACACTGGAGTCGACAGAATACCCCTCCGCCACCTGTGCCATTCGAACGGTTATTCCTGATGATGCAATCGGTCAGTGTAGCCCGTGAGTAGCGGCTAATCTTGATCCCGCCGCCACGATCTGCCGAAGAATTGCCTTCAAACAAACACCGTGTGAATATCGGATTTGCACCCAACCTGTAGCAGTGAATGCCGCCACCGTCATCGGCCGATACGTTGCCAATGAACTGACAATCCGTGAATCTTGGCGAAGCTTCCCAGCAATAAGCCCCGCCGCCGTCGCGTAACAGGGTGCGGTTTTCAAGGATAAGGCATGAATCAAGGGTAGCAGTCGTCAGGCTGTCGTAGAAGTAGAGAGCGCCGCCTTGTGATGACTCCGAGACGTTACGCTGAAAAAGACAGCGGCGGAAGCTTGGTTGACCCGAGGCCATGACCGCTCCGCCGCTGTTGAAACTGATATTATGACTGAATTCGCAGTCTATGTAAGTAGGCGCGCCAAATCGAGTGTGTATTGCCCCGGCTTCCTTACCCGAACTATTGCGGTCAAATCTGCACCGCTCAAACCGTGTTCCGCTCGAATTGTTTATGAATGCCGCTCCACCGTCCTTGGCTGAATAATTGTCGGAAAAACAGCAGTCAAAACAGTGCGCACTCGTCCCTCCGCTTACAAAAAGTGCACCGCCGTTTCCGCCTGCATAGTTATTTCGAAATGAAGTGTGACGAAATACGACCAGCGTACCCGCGCCGCTGATGAACGCCGCCCCCCCTGTGCTGTCACTGGAATTACTCAGGATCGCATTCCCGTCCTCAATAACGCAGTAATCAAAAATCGAGCTGTCTGCGCCGATGAGACGAAGTCCTTTCCAGCCGCGGACAAGGCCTTCTCTGCCATCTGAAAGAAATCGGATCGAATCAGTTTCTGTGCCAATTGCGCGTAAGTGACCGTTGATTATGAACTTGTGGTGGCCTGCGAAATTAACGACCACACCCGGCTCAATGATCAAGCTGCTCCCATTCGGAACCGTGATATTACCGGTCTTAATGACGTAAGGGCTGTTGGCTGCCGTCCATGTGCCGGAGACATTGCCGGGAGGCACAAGAGTCCGGGCAAAGCTGCCGGACTCGCAAAGCACCACGACAAACATCAGGACACAAAGCCTGCACCAACCACCAATGGCCACAGAAACTCCACATTTTCATTCAGTTTCAAATCCAGGCCGCAGTACACGCACGCATCAAGCTCGAAATGGCCACAATTACCAATGTTAAGCACAGAACTGTGTCGAGTCAAGACCTCAAGCTATACTAAATAAAGTTATGTCAGATTATTCCAGGCAAAAGAACCCGGCAGTAAGCCGGGTCCAGTAGATTCGAGTCTTTTGACCTATTTCTTTCCCCTAAGTGCTTTTGAGAGCCGCATTTGCAGGACAATACCAAGAACCGCGTAACTTGCGGTTAGTATCCAGGGAGCCGCTTCAAGGGATAACCTTGACACGAGCCACAGATTTGCAGCGGCATTCAGACAAATGACCACAGCAATCCATGGAATTGCAAAACGTGGACGACCCAACCCAACCAGTATGTTTGCTCCGGTGCTGAACAGGGGCTCAAGCAGTGCGGCGGGGAGGAGCGCGATGACGAATGGGATTGCATCCTTATATTTTTGCCCAAGCATCCATGGAATAACCGGGTCAGCGTAAAACCACAGGACAATTGCCGAAGGTATGCCCACTGCCCAGACCCCGGCGAGGGCAAACTTCAGCTTGCTTGCGAGCTTGGGGAGGTCACCCTCTGCAGCCAATCGTGCAGCCATTGGGTATAACAAGAAGTTCATTGCCTGCGAAGCTAAGGCAAACAAGCGTAAGAATGTCTTCGCGGCAATATAAGGTGCAAGCTGTGCCGGATTCTGAATTGTACTCAAAACGAGGAGGTCGCCTTGCTGGAAATAGATGTCACCAATGGCGAGCATCCCGGTCCACTTTCCGAAGTGAGTGGCCTCGCGGTAATCAGACATGGTAAAAGTCGGCCTGAGCACGATCGGGTAACGGATAACCCCCGCTAAGGACGAGAGGACGATGGCACCGGTATTCACTGCCAATGCCGTTTCAGCGTCCACCAGCCACCCGAACTTTGCAAAGACGATAAAACCGGCAAGGCTGCCAAAAAAATAGCAGGCTTCGATCACGAAGACTCGTCTGAGCCGGCTTTCGGCTTGACCTAAAGCAATGGCCAGATCGCGCGGAACCAATATCAAAAGCGCAAAGCAGGTTAAGCCGGTTTCCACAGTGGATAGCCCCAATGCCGGCATGACTGCTGCGCCCAATGCGATTCCAATTAGAGTTGTACCCAGCGATAGTCCGACAATTGCCCCCAGGACTCGGTCACCGGAGCCGGATGCCCATCGTTGAACAAGAGTCAGGGCCCACAACCCGCGTGTACACATTGCCGCGACATTAAGGAATGCCCACGCCACTCCATACGAACCATATTCGTCGACAGGTAGGGCGCGCAGCAGCACAAAGATGACGCCCAGTCCATAAAGTGCCGGAAGCCCTTTTATGGCGAGTGCCCAGCCAGCCTTAAGAAGGGCGCCAGACCCGCCTGCCTTTGTAACCAGCCTCTTCAGAATTCCTCGCTACTTGTTCAAGAACTGCAATTTAGCTAATTTTGTGATAATATGGTAGCGCAGCGCGCGAACCTTTTGGACTGTTTAGGCGTCTAACAGGGGTATCGCTAACCCGGAGTTTCTCTTTGCATCTTCTTATCTTACTTTTCGTCATTCTTGGGTCAATTCGAGCGGAAGCTCAAATGCCCAATTTCTCTATCACAGGCATCGTTGCAGATTCACTGACCGGCGAACCCCTCGAATACGCGACGTTCATCTTGCATCGTGAACAGGACAGTACTCAAGTAACCGGCATTGCATCAAAAGAGAACGGTCACTTTCGACTGGACAGCCTTCGCCCGGGACGCTACTTCGCCAGAGTGAGCTTTCTCGGATACGACCTGAAGACGCTTGCGGACCTGAAGCTTAACCGGGAGAAGCCTCGACTCGACCTGGGACGGATTCTGCTTGCACCCTCAGGGTTAACGGCAGACGAAGTCGTGGTGGAAGGAGAACGGCTTTCTGTTGAATATCACGTCGAAAAGAAGGTCATCAATGTCGCCAAACAGAACATAGCTCCGACGGGCAGTGCCGCAGATATTCTTGCACAAGCACCATCAGTCACTGTTGACATCGAAGGCAATGTCAAACTGCGAGGCAGCTCGAATTTCACGGTGATGATTGACGGCCGACCGTCCGTGTTGGATGCAAACGACGCGCTGCAGCAGATTCCGTCCGGAACTATTGACAGAATTGAAATAATCACCAATCCCTCCTCACGATACAGCGCCGAAGGAACAACCGGTATAATCAATGTCATTCCACTGAAGCGCGGAGCAAACGGTGTTTCCGGTCAAATTAATGCACGGTCGAGCATTGATGAAAGGCGTGGTGCTGATTTCACGCTCTCGCAGCCGGTAGGCAAGTCTGCATTGACGATCGGAGGGAATGTGGGCATTGGACGGGATCCCGGCGAATCCGAAAGTCTGACGCGAACAACGTTTGAAGACGTTACCACCACCGTAACGAGCAACGGCAGTTCAGTAGGTGTACGTGACAACTACAGCCTCCGCGCCGAACTCGATGTGCCTGTTAATGACCGCAACAGCTTTGTGTTCGGGGGTCGTTTTGGAGAGCATGCATTTGGCCGCGTTTCAAATCAGCTGACAACTGAATCGGTCAATGGCTCCGCGGACGTGCTTCGTTCGATTTCGCGAAACAATACGGAACGAGCGTTCCAGCACATGCACGGATTCGCCAATTGGAAGCATCGGTTTGATGATAAGGATCACGAGTTGACCCTTGACTTGAGTTTCGGCGGCCGAGACGGGGATGAAGAGGTGCTCACCGAACAGATTGCAGAATCGGGGTCCATGATGTCCGGGATCCTCTCTCGCGAAGACGGACCGGGACGAAGGCTTGAATTCAAAACCGACTATGTGCGGCCATTGGGAGGAAAGAGAAAATTTGAAGCTGGATTGTCATCGCAGTTCAATCGCTTCAACAGCGACAACAGCAACAGCGAGCTTGACACGACCAGCGGCAGTTACGTAGAGCAAACTCAGTTCAGCAATGGCACGAAATTCAGACGTTTCATGCCTGCCGGATACAGCATGATTTCCGGTGACTTGAAGTGGTTTGAGTATCAACTCGGACTTCGAGGCGAGTATCTGGACAGGACCGTAGAAGAAACTCAAACGACACAGGCAATCTCTCTGTCTCGATTCGATCTATATCCGAGCGTGCACACTGCAACACACCTCGGCGGAACGAAGGAACTCTCTCTGAGCTACACACGGAGGGTGGAGCATTCACGCCCCTGGTTCCTTGAACCGTTTATCACTTGGGAAAACAGATTCAATGTGCGGCAGGGAAATCCCGGAATTCTGCCCGAATTTATCGACTCCTATGAACTGGGATATCAGACGAACATCTTCAAACAATTCGCTTCTGTCGAAGGCTTCTATCGGGTCAAGCACAACAATGTCGAAATGCTGCGCAGTGTCTACTCGGAAAATGTAACCCTGACACGACCCGAAAACGTCGGCCGTCAATTTTCGCTGGGAACGGAGTTGCGTTCAGATATAATCGTCCGCAAAGGCTGGTCGATTGGGCTATCAGGCAATCTCTATGACATGCGGGTCAATGGCGAGACCGACGGGCGCTCGTTTGACGAGCATACGTTTACCTATGACGGGAAACTCAACAGCATCACTGCGCTCTCAAAGAACACCAGGCTGCAAGTTGACGCCAATTATAACGGTCCATCGGTCACTTCGCAAGGCGAAACCGAACCGTTCTTTTCCGCCAATCTCGCCGTCAGGCAGGACTTCATGAAGAAGGCCCTCAGTGTCTCGCTTCAAGCGCGCGATATCTTCGCGACTGCCAAACGGGAATCTACGATTGACACGCCTTTATTGTACAGCTATGACTATTCCAAAAACGATTCGCCAATCGTAACATTGAGTCTGAGCTATACATTTAACAATTTCAAGAAGAAGCAGGACTCCCGCAGCGACGGTAACGGCGATGATTTCTAAATCGGCTTGAAAGCAAATACAAGAAGAGGGCTCGCACGTCGCGAGCCCTCTTGATTTGAAGCGAAACGCATTGACTAGCGAACCAGCACAACTCTTGTAACACTATGTCCTGACGGCATCGACAATCCTAAAAAGTAACTTCCGCTGGCCAGTCTCTGCGCATTGAATAGCAAGCTATGCCGGCCTGCCAGGAAATAGTCATCCGCAAGTACTTCGACAAGCCTTCCTGTGACATCATAGACCCGAATCGTTCCCCGGCCACTTTCTCGTATGTCAAAAGCTACATTCGTCGTCGGGTTAAACGGATTCGGCCAGACAGAGAAGTTGAAGTCATTCGGGGAAACCGGTGTTAACTTATCGTCTACCCCCAAGACACTTGAACCGTAACGGAATAGTGAGTTGTAAATGGTAACTGCCCAGCAATGGCTTGAATCAGTTGCCATCATTGTGCGAATCCAATCCGTGTTAATAACCGGATGACGTTGCCACGTGTCACCACCGTCACGGCTTTGTATGATTTCATTGAAGTTCCAGACAGCCCAGATGTTATCCACGCTCGTCGCGATGAGCTTCTTAACTTCATTGCTGACCGGGACCGCAACAACTTCCCAGTTGTCCCCTTCGTCCTCTGTTCGAAGAACAGAATTGTTCACGGCATTGACAATGAACCCTAATTGTTGGGACGCAAACTCCACTTCGGTGAAAGCAAGCGTCGCATCTTCAAACACCTCAATGTCCCAGTTCTGTCCGCCATCGGAGCTGTGTGCTCGAACGTTCAAGTAATTCTCAGGTTCCGGCCAATCGCTGATATGCCTGAATCCCACGGCCCAGATATTATCTGCGTCGGCAAAATCAATATCACTGAATCCGACAGAGTCAAGGAGTGAGAAATCGCTCCACGTGTTGCCGCCGTCGGTGGTTGTTAAGATTGTCTGTCCTGCGACTGCGACTCCATGTGAACTGTCCCAAAAGTCCAGCGCGCTCACGTTCCAGCCTGCAAGACCATTCGTCGCCTCCCAATTTTCACCGCCATTGTATGTGCGAAGAAGCGTGCCGGTATTCGCCAATAGCCAGCCAGTGTCACGGCTCACAAAGTCTCCAAGGTTATAGCGGTCGTTCGTCCCGCGCGACAAATCGTCCCAAGTCTGCGTACCGTCACTTGTCCGCCATATTACGTCACGCTGAACTCCATCAACTGTCCGCGAACCGAACAGCCAGCCTCGTAAGGAATCTACGAAGACTCCGTCCACGATACCCCCTAAATCAAGTCTCTGGCTCAGATTCTCCCAGTTTCCCCCGCTATTCTCGGAGTGCAGTATGTGTCCGTAACTGCCGCCAACCCATACGTGACTTGAATCGCCTGAGTCCATCATATTTAATCCGATACCCGAGTTTGCTTGATAGGTTGACCAGCTTTCACCGCCGTCATCCGTCGAGAGAATTTTACGGTGATTGCCTCCAAACGCAATCCAGCCGTGCCGCGCGTCCGCAAAGGTGAGTTTCGCATAGCCGAACGCGGTCGTGTCTGGCCTTTGAGTGGTCCAGTTATGTCCTCCATCGGTTGTCTGGTGAAGAGTTCCGCTTGATGAAACTGCCCAGCCGTTGTCCTCGTCAAGGAAACATACATCGCTAAAGTAGGTGTCGCGGAAAAAGTACTGATTGTACCAGCTTATGCCACCATTAAATGTGACGAGGACTTGACAAGTATCTCCAATCGATCCATGGGCAAGAGCCCACCCTAAATCCGGGGAGACAAAATCAATGCCCGAAATCCACGCACCCGTGAACACGGATAGCGTATCCCAAGTGTCACCGCCGTCCACAGTTCCCAAAATCATGTCTGGACCGTTAGCCCTTGCGCGAGCCAGCACCCAGCCGTAATTCCTGTCAATGAAATCGACGTCGTTGATAAAATGTGATACGTTTGCCGCCTGCTGCACCCACGTAGTGCCCCCGTTCTCGGTGTGCAAGATCAGCCCCATTTGACCCGCATTGGCGACACCTCCAACAACCCAGCCGTATTCACTGTCCACAAAAAAAATAAGCGGCCGTGGCACCCGGACAGGTGCAAACAACCGCTCCCAATTACGCCCGCCATTATAGCTCCGGTGGACTATTCCCGCTTGGTCACCCATCCAAAGCGTATCCGCGGTTACCGCTGAAATTCCCCAAATCTGCATGCCCGTTGGTCGCGGTGTCCGCCATTCCCATGTTTGCCCGCTAACCCCGGAGCAAATGAGCATCAAAGAAAGCAATCCCCAGACGATGTGACGCATAGCCGCCTCGAATTTCTGATGACCCGGCATCGTATCAACCTCAAAATACTGCTTCAAGTGGCGTTAATCAAGCTTCTGTGACAATCGCACAAAAGCACAGACCTCCTTGCTCAGTAAACACAATAGTCTGACTTCCGCTGCCAATATCCACAAAAATTGCTATCTGCACGTCAATTTGTTATTTTGGAGCGTTCACTCTAATGAAATGTGGTATTAGTCCTAAATATGACTGAATATAGAAACTACAAACTACTGGTTTACTCGCTCTTCCTGTTGTCGGGTGTATCCGGCCTTATCTACCAAATCGTCTGGACTCGAATGCTCGTTCTGGTGTTCGGAAACACGATGCTTGCCACCGCAACAGTGTTGTCCGCATTCATGGGGGGACTGGCGGCCGGAAGCTACATACTTGGCAGATATATTGACCGCAAGCCACGATCACTGCTGCAGGTCTATGCGGTTCTCGAAGCAGGAATCGGCATCTTCGCATTGCTCTTTCCGTTCGTGATTGATGCGGCTATGCCGTTGTACACGTATCTATTTCGTGCCGTCGAAGGCAGCATCGTCAGTCTCAATCTAATCCGCTTTTTTGTTTGCTTCCTCATCATAGGAGTACCGACGTTTATGATGGGCGGTACACTGCCCGTGCTTATCAAGCGCTTCACGAGATCCGAGGACACAATTGGCAGTGAAACCGGATTCCTGTATGGTCTGAATACTGTTGGCGCCGTGCTGGGGACATTTTCTTGTGGCTATTTCCTGCTTCGGTTTCTGGGAATGCAGCACACGACGTGGATTGCGGTGGCTATCAATCTGGGAGTCGCGGGTGCCGCATGGCTGCTCGCTAAAAGTGCCAATGAGAAGTCACTGGTATCTGCAGCGGAATCTGCATCTGCGCACGAACCGGGCACGCAATCGCCCTACAGCCCATTTGTTATTAAAATGGTGCTCGTGGGAATTGCCATTTCCGGTTTCTGCGGACTCGCCTATGAAGTCTTCTGGACCCGGATGCTGAACATGTTCCTGCACAATAACATTTACTCATTTACAGCAATCCTCGGGACTTTTCTGATTGGCATTGCTGTCGGGAGCTTGTTTTACGCACGTGTTCTCGCACGCTCAAAGCACCAAATCCCGGTTTTCGTCATATTGCAGCTCGGCATAGGAATCATCTCCTTTGCCACACCGTTTATCTTCCGCCTGTTCCACTCAACGATTTTCAACCGATTTGACGAGACACTCACACTTGTCAAGACCGCACTGGTCATGCTCCCACCGACGATTATGATGGGCATTGCTGTGCCGCTCGCAATTCAGATTTGCCGAAAAGGAGTAAACAAGGAGGGTACAAGTGTTGGAACGGTATACGCAGTCAATACCATCGGTGCGATCCTGGGCGCGTTTCTCGCCGGGTTTGTGCTTCTTCCGCTGACAGGCCTTCATAAAGGTGTGTTGATCGTTGCATCCTTAAATCTGATTGCAGCAGTCCTGCCGCTTATCGCCGTATCACGAAGCACGCTGAGGCCAGTTTGGGCTGCGGGCGCCGTTGGCATTATCGCCCTTCTCTTTATTACCGCACCGCAACATTTATTCAAGAGTCTGTTCCAGGCGGCGCATCCCTATGCCGATATTGTCTATTATCAGGAAGGGAGGATTGCCAATGTCGTTGTGTATGACTTTAAGAACCTCGGATACAAGGACTTTCACCTCAACGCAGTAAACGAAGCGTCTTCGCGACTCTGGCACGTTCAACTGTTCAAACTGCTTGGATTACTTCCCACGGTATTGCACGAGGAGCCCGATGACGCTCTCATGATTGCATTCGGAGCCGGAATGTCCGCCGGAGCAACCGCGTCCAACATAAAGTCGCTGGATTGCGTCGATCTAAATCCGGACATCAAAGGCATTGCCGAAGCCTACACGAGAGAGAATCTTGACGTTTACAATCAGCCGAATTTTCATCAAGTTGTAAATGACGGTCGAAACGCCTTACTTTTGTCTGATCGGGAATACTCAATGATCATTTCCGATGCGACGAATCCCAAAATGTTTGATTCGTGGACGCTTTATTCTCAGGAATTTTATGAATTGGTGAAGTCCCGGCTGAAGCCCGGCGGAATCTTCTGTCAATGGGCATTGATTCCGCTGCCTGCCGACGCTATTAAGACAATCTTTAACACTTTTCGCTCGGCTTTCCCGCACATGAGTGTATGGGTGATTCACGGCTCTTCGCAGATCCTCATGCTTGGAACTCCTGAGAGATTGAACATAGATTATGCCGAACTCAGCGAAAGGCTTGAACCTCTTTACGAGAAATCGGGCCTCGCCGAGTTCGGGATTGACAGTCCCGAGAAGTTTCTCAGCTTCTTTGCATTGGGTGAAGACGGTGTTGCGCGAATGCTCGATGGATTCGAAAAAGTAAGTACTGATAATTTGCCGTATGCTCAATTCATCGTTTCACAGGATAGTCGGGGAATCGACAATTGCTTGGATATTGTCCGCTATCAGGAGTCCATTCGCAATTACATCGATCCCGGTTCGGGAGTGCCCGGGGATTTCCCGGCCAAAATGTCGGTCTATGAAGACCTCGCACGCAGATTAAACACTGGTTTCTTGACCGGAGATCAGTCTAAGTTCAGCGAAGCAGTCTACGTTGCCCAGCAATCTGCGCTGTACGACGCGAATGTTGAACATCACATAAACGCCTGTCCCGAGAAAATCAGACACTTCGAGTTGTATCTTGGAAGAAATCCTGATGACTTGACTGTAAGGAATTCACTCGGAGTTTTCTACCTGAACTCTAATCGGCCGCAAGATGCTGAAGCGGAGTTCGGCCGCGCGTTACAGTTGTCCCCGGATCACACTGTGGCGCGACTGAATCTCGCCCGTGCCCAGGCCAGGCTGGGTAAGTTCGATGATGCGGTTGAGAATCTGCTGCAAGCCAAATACCTGAAACCGACCAAGAGTATCTACGACGCAATTCCCGTTCAAATGAATCGCGTTCGAGCTATGCGGAAATCCGCGGCTTTCCCGGATTCCGTCAACCTGCTTGTTGGTCTCGCTTCCGCAGAATATGCGGACGGAGACATAGTCGCCGCCGTGAATACGCTGCGGCGGGCAATCAGCATGGATTCTGCAAACGCAATACTTCTGAACAACTTCGCCATGCTCTGCGAGCGGCACGAATTTGTCGCGGATGCCGCATGGGCCTACTCGCGGCTTCTTCAAATTACGTCGCGAGACCTGACTGTCGAGAGTAAATATCGGCAGTTCAGCAAGCTTGCTCTCGATTCAAGTGCGTTACGCACTTGGGAGAGCAGCCGGCTGGTCATTCCTGTAATGGATCATCCTGCAAAGTCAGATGACACACATCCGCACACTTGCGATGAGGCATTGGCAATTTGGAACGACGCCGATCCGTCCGGAGCGGTTGAGGAGGCTAGGCTGCGACGTGCAGCGGAACTTTATGTACAATCGACGGAAATTAATCCGGACGATGTTCATGCCTATATCGATGCAGCCGCAATCTATGAATTACTTGGCGACATTGATCGCGCCGCCGGCCTATGGACAGTGGCTTCTCGCAAACGTCCCGACTTGCCTTATCTTTCGCAAAGAGCAAACATTCTCCGCGCAACATCCTTGCTGGCAAAAAGCAATTTCAGTGGATGTGAAAGGGCGGAGCAGCTAAGTCAGCTTGCCTTGAACTATAGGCAGCTTAATGAACCGGAACAGGCGGTTGTGTATCTGCGCGAAGCAACAAAACTGTGTCCCGGGAGCGAAAAGTACGCAAATGAACTAAGTACTGCGCGTATGGAATCAGGTATCTTCCATGAAAAACCGGTCGCTTCAGGTACCGTAGCAACTGAATGAACAACCGACAAGTAATTGAAAAAGGGGCTTGCCGTATTGGCAAGCCCCTTTCTGTTTGCCCCAAAGAGGACAGAATCTATAAAGTCGCCTTCACTCGGTCGGCTTGAGTCATTGCTGCCAACTCGGCAACCTCATCAATCCGCAAACCAAGTCCTTTGGCCACTCCTTCACCATACTTCTTGTCCACCTTATAGAACAGAGCGGTTTGCCTCTTCTGAATCCGTACCTGCGCGTTCTTCAAGTGTGCGACAATGTTTCCAATCAAGTGTGCGCGGTCGGTGTCCGTCATTACGTTGCGGAAGAGTTCACCCGGCTGCACAAAGTCGTCTTCGGTTAGTTCGAAGCCAAATCGGTCTATGACACCCGTCAGTGGAACAGGAGGTTCGCTGTACGATGCATCGGGAGACGGTCCGCCGAAGCTGTTCGGCCAATAATTCGGTGCGCCACCGCCATTGTCATCCGTCCGCATAGCACCGTCGCGTTGATTGTTATGCTCGCCGCTCACTCTCGGCGCATTGACCGGAATCAAATGATAGTTTGCGCCGAGACGATGACGATGTGTGTCATGATAACTGAATAGACGTCCTTGCAGCATTTTGTCCGGTGACGGTGCGATTCCCGGCACGACAGTTCCAGGCGAGAAGGCTGCTTGCTCGGTGTCGGCAAAGTAGTTCTTGGGGTTGCGATTCAAGACCATCTTCCCAACCGGAATCAGTGGTGCATCGGCATGCGGCCAAACCTTTGTTATATCGAATGAATTGTAGCGGTACTTCTCGACTTGCCCGGGAGTCATTATCTGCACATACACGTTCCATGCCGGAAAGTCGCCCTTGTCAATGGCATTGTACAAGTCTCGTGTCGCAAAGTCAGGATCCTCTCCGGCGAACTTGGTCGCTTCTTCGCGCGTCAAGGTCTTGTTGCCTTGCGCGGTCTTGAAGTGAATTTTGACCCAAACGTATTCGTTCTTCTCATTGTACCACATGAACGTGTGTCCGCTGTAGCCGTTCATGTTGCGATAACCGTACGGTGTGCCGCGATCCGAAAATAGTACGGTTACCTGATGAACTGACTCCGGAGTCAACGACAGAAAGTCCCAAAACATGTCCGCATCCTTCAAATTGGTCGCAGGATTGCGCTTCTGTGTGTGAATGAAGTCCGGGAATTTCAGAGGGTCGCGTATGAAGAAAACCGGAGTGTTATTGCCCACAAAATCATAGTTTCCCTCCTCCGTAAAGAATTTTACCGCGAATCCGCGCGGATCGCGTTCCGTGTCCGCCGAGCCCTTTTCTCCTCCTACCGTCGAGAATCTTGCAAATACCTCCGTCTTCTTGCCAATGTTCGATAGAAACTTTGCCCGTGTGTACTTGGTTACGTCATGAGTTACTTCAAAGTAACCCCAGGCGCCTGCGCCCTTGGCATGTACGACTCGTTCCGGGATCCGCTCGCGATCGAAATGCGCAAGTTTGTCAAACAAATGAATATCCTGTGCAAGCACGGGGCCGCGTTCTCCGGCTGTCATGGAGTTCAAATCGTCGCGAACCGGTGCGCCTTGACTGGTCGTCAAGGTCTTCTTTGTCTCCGACATTTCTCTTTCCCTTTATTCTTGAAAACTATTCCGACCTTTAAGGTCATCATCTGTGTTTTTCGCGCATGCTGCGCATAAACCGCGCAGCTCCACTTGCGTTGCCGTCACAACTCCCATCGCCAATACCGACTCTGGCACATCCAAGGCATTAAACTTTTCACAATAGAAATCCTCAGTCTTGCCGCACTTCGTACATACAAAGTGATGGTGTGGTGACGTGTTTGTGTCAAATCGCACCCGGTCGTGGGTTGGACCCAAAGTGGTGATGAGCCCTGCTTCCTTCAGCATCCACAGTGTGCGATATACTGTGTCCAATGAAATTGTCGGAACCCGCTTTCGTACCTGTTCATATACGGACGAAGCGTCCGGGTGGTCCATCCGGCCAGCCACCTCTTTCAGTACCTCAAGCCGCTGATGTGTCAGTTTCACACCTGCGAGCTTCAATCGGTTCGCATACCGCGTTAGCTCTTGTTCCGACTTGGCCAAGTCATTACCTGCCATTGGTTACTAAATAAGAATTATTCTTAATTAAATATACATATTCATTGCATAACAATCAATTCCTCGTAAACATTTGTAAATAAAACGATAAACAAAAAACCCCTGTCAAATGACAGGGGTTTTCATGAAGCAAGTGAATCTATATTAGCCCGATGGCACCCATAAGGGTGATGAATATTCCCATCAAGCTCTCGCCGGCAATGATACCCGACGCGGAAGCCACGGTAAACTGTTCGGCGTTGTCGGGACGCATCCTTGAGTATACTAGTGCAATCACACCTCCGATAAACATCGAGAGTGCGTTGTAAAAAGGTAAGACAAACGCTAGCCCCAAACCCATTGCCGAGGGTATCCACTGCCGCCATTTAGGAAACAGCCGCTCAGCCATCGGAATCATGAGACCGACGATGCCGCCAATCACCAGTGCTGCTCGGGCGGTAGGGTGGAGGGATTCCAATCCGTTCGAGAGAAGTCGAGCGACGGATGCCCAAACTTGTGCCGCCGGAGCGGGAAATTTCGTCGAACCAAGGATCGAAACATCTGGCACGACAAGAAAAAACGCCGGTACGGTGACTGCCGTTCCGATGAATATACCTGCGAACTGTGCCAAAAACTGTTTACGAGCGTTGGCACCCAAAACGTAACCGCTCTTCAAGTCTGTCAGCAGGTCCGATGCCGAGTCCGCGACGCCTGCCGTGATACATGCCGACATCAGGTTCGTGTTCATCTGCTTCGGAGCAATTGCTCCGAACGTGAGCTGAGTGATTTTTCCCATCGCGCCGACCGGTGTGGTATCCGTTTCTCCGCAGGCACGGCAGGCCACGAGCGCAAGGAAGAATGAGAGGAATACCGCAAGCAGCGCCATCCACCATGGCACCAGAAAGTACACGGACGCCAGCAGCACAATTCCAATGGTTCCAATTACCATGCCACCCGCAAACCATGTTCCGGGTACTTCAATTCGTTCCAGCGGATCCTCCTCATCCTTGCGCTTGGAGCGTCGGAAAATACTCTTCAATCCCGAGAATGCGCGCAAAGCCGTCCGCCATTCAAACGCGAATGAGAGCAAACCGCTCGTGACCATGCACGCTGCGCCGCCCCAAAGACTCCATGACACGATGTTTCTGAATCCTCCCGGAGACATCGTGCTGCTTGAACCCGGCTCAAGTGTAAGCAGTGGCGCCGCCGAAACAAAACTTGGAATCGTATCCTTTAACGCAAGCGAAGACTCGACAAAAATCGCATCACGTAATGCGCTGTCAATGCGCATCTCAAAGCGTCGCCGCAAATATGCGTCCTCCGGCTCCATGACTTTCACTTTGCCGAAAAACGGATTCGAACCGCCGTCGGGAAGTGTCGGGCTGTTCAATGCCGCAGCCAGTGCGCTCAATTCCGGATAAGTCGTCTGCTGAGTCCAAGGATACGTAAGTACCATCGACTCCGACCCGTCTTCAATTAAGTAATCGCCCTTAGCCTTGACAATCTCAAGACTCAGGGCACTTCCGGCAGGAATTGTGAGAGGAAACGCCACATCCTGTGTGGAACGAATGTATGGTAACGGATGACCTATGACCTGCTTGTCCATCATCATTGGCGCAAGAACGCCCCAATTGAGAAGGCCGCCAATGAGAATGCTCACACACACTTTCATTCCCATTAGTGCTCCGGCGCCGACTAATATCATGCTTGCGTCAAATTGAATCGTGTACATTCCAAGACGCGAACCAAACGTATTGTACAAAGCTGGAATCCACGCGAACCAGTCACGGATCGCCGCAATCGCGATGCCTGTACCGCCGAAAGTGAATAGCAGTTTCGCCGACTTGGACTCGCCACCGTTACTGCCTACTCCGTGAAGACTCTTCAGTGTTTCAGCCGCAGCGATCCCCGACGGGAACTTCAGCCTTTCAATGTTGATCATCTGGCGCTTCATCGGTATGGCCATTGTCACACCAAGCACGGCAAGGAAGAATATCCACGCAGACAGCAATCCGTAACCGATATGCACCCCGTTGACAAGCAAATAGGCGCTTATGGCCGAGACGATCGTGCCGCCTGTCGAGTAGCCCGCCGAGGACGCCGTGCTCTGCATCGCATTGTTCTCAAGAATCGACATATCCGTCCTGATCCAGCGCGGAAAGGCTTTGCGCAGCGATTTCCAAATCGTGAAACTCAATATGCAGGACGTTATCGCCACTCCCAAACCCCAGCCCGTCTTCAGCCCGACATATAAATTCTGCAGCGACAGAAATGCGCCCAATATCGAGCCCATGATGATTGATCGTACCGTCAACTGCGGCATGTCGTCGCCGCGATAGACGTTTTCGTACCACTCCCGTTCAAGCTCCTCGGGAGTCATTTTCTTAATCGGAAGTTCGTCAGACATGATGTGTCCGGTTGAAAGAGTGTGGTTTCACGGCCTAGAGAATCCCAAATGCAATCAACGCTGCGATAAGCACACCCATTATGCTTTCTCCGCCGATGAGTCCTGACGCAGTTGGAATCGTGTACATGTCATTGGCCTTCGGCGCCTTCTTTTCCATGAACCAAGCGATTAACGCACCCAGAAACATGGCAAAGCTCGTATAGGCCGGAATCGTCATTGCAATTCCAAGAGCGGTCGGATTCGGAGTGTAGGGCTTTATCTTCGGCCAAATCTTCTCGGCGACAACAATCACAACCGCCAGGATAAATGCAATCACCATTGCCATCACTGCGCTGGGTGGTAACGTGCTCAATCCCTGTGCCAAGACTTTCGCCACACCCATCCATACAAGTGCCGACGGCGCGGGGAATTTGTCCCCGCCCAATGCGCTCACATCCGGAACGAGAATAAAGTACGCCGGCACAGCAAGCATGGCCCCTGCAAGCACGCCAAACAGCTGCGCAATGAACTGCTTGCGAGGATTCGCACCCACCATATGACCGACCTTCAAATTGCCAATCGTGTCGCTGCAGCTCGCCGCAGCACCCGCGGTAATGCCGGCCGTCATCAAGTTCGAGGTTACGTTGCCAGCCGATATAACACCAAACGTTAACTGTGTCACTTTACCGAGTGCGCCAATCGGATTGATTCCAACCTCCGCTCCCGCACGGGCCGCCACAGCAGCAAGAATGAACGTCAACAGAACTGCAATCAATCCCATGTACCACGCCACGCCAAAGTCACCAAACATCAACGTCAGAGTAATAATGCAAATCAATCCCGTAAGGACAAACCCCGGCACGAACCAGCTCATCGGTATCTCAATATCGTCCAAGACGCCTTTCACGTTACCATTCTTTCTCCGGCCGAAGCTGCTGAAGATGCTCCCAAAGGTTCTCCCAAGTGTGCGCCACTGAAATGCCAGAGCAAGCAATCCGCCGACTACAAGAACCGTGGCTCCCGGCCACAATGACCAGGCGCTGATGTTCCGGAATCCGCCGACCGCCTGAAATCTTGTCTGTCCCGGTTCGAATCCCATCGCCTTCACGATCTGCGGTGAAGATTGCTCCTTGTCAATCGTCAGCCGTGCCTCCCAAAACACCGCCGCCGTGGCTTCCAAAAACAGCGCCTTTGCCCCCGCACCATTCACCTTGCTTATCGTATCCCGTAAGCTGATGACTCCGTAAAACGGGTTTTTTTCGCCGTTGCCCAAAGTCGGTGAATTGAGATCTTTGATTATCTGATCATTCGCCGTATAGTTCTTCTGCTCATACCAGGTGTATCTGAGCTGTTTTGTGGAGTTGCCGGTTGCCATCTCCGGACCTGCATTTGCCTCCTCTAAAGTCACGCTGATACTTTGTCCCGGTTCAATGACCAACGGAGCCGCAAGCAGCGTTGCTGCCGTGACCTGAGGCGCAGGGTGCTTGATAATTTTGTCGTTGATAAGATTCGGCGCCAGCACCCCGTAGTTCAGGAGCAGACCAAACAGCATGCTCAAACCAATCTTAATTCCGAACAGCGCACCGATTCCGATGAAAATTAAGCTCGGTTCAAAGGTCAACGTAAGCTTGCTTAAACTAACCTTTGCAATTGAAACCGGAAGCGCAAACTGTGCGGGTATCCAGCCCAAACCGTCCCGCAAGCCCGCTATCAGTATTCCCAATCCGCCGGAAATTCCCAGCGCCTTCGCCTTCTGAACCGCCTCCGTTCCTTTCGAGTACATTGCCTTCAGCGTTTCGCCGGTCGGAATATTCGCCGGAAATCTCAAATTGTCCACTTGGATCATCTGCCGCTTCAGCGGTATCGCCATGAATAACCCAAGATAGAGAATGCCCCCGATGAAAATCGCCAACTGCCACCACACAAACTCATACCCTGTCAGCATGGACAAAGCGGGCACCGCTGAAACCAATCCTGCAGAAGAAATCCAGCTGGCCGCAACCGCCACGGTCATCATGATGGTATTCTCCATCATCCCGAAGTCGCGCCTGACCAGTCCAGCCCCCTTGAGGCCCTTGAAGATCGAGAAAATTAGGATGACTGCGACGATGTCAACACCCAAACCCCAGCCCGACTTCAGACCGACATAAAGATTCGACAGGGACATCAACCCGCCGAACAGCATGCCCGATATGACCGCGCGGGCTGTTAATTGTGGCACGTCTTTCTGATAGACATGATCGTACCATTCCCGGTCCCGTTCTTCGACAGACTTGATCTGGGTCTGCTCAGCCATAATTCACCTCTGCAATGCGAGTATTGTAATGTGGTGGGTAACGATTGATTCGGAGGCCTGCTTGCCAACCTGCCCCGAGGCTCTCCGTGTAGGTCTAGGGTGGGGACCGAAGGCTGTGGTATCAGTGGAAGGAATGCCGCCAGTTATCCCTCTATTCGGACGCGGCAATTCTTTGAAAGAAAAGAGTATACTGAATTCGTAAATCTACATTCTTCTGATTGCATTAGCAAGAGAGGCACACAAAATGACCAAATTCCCTGTCCAAATTAGACTATCGCCGTCCACTTCTCGTCTGATAAAGAAGCAATTGTATTTCCTTCAATTGACCTGTCATCGCGCACTGATTACTTTGCGAAATGCTGCTGAGCGGAGGAGTAAACTGCAATCACAGAAATCCTGCACGGATTCGTGCTTGATTGCCTCCCCAAGAAAAGCTATCTTGAACTTCCTGACCTACTAACTTTCCCCATTTTCCTGTCGGAGCCTACCTTGTCAACCACTAGACCTGTCACCTTCGTCCCCTACCAGCAAGCCGGGGAATCGCCGCGCCGCGCAGCTATCGCACATGTTGAGTTTTCCCTTAACGGATTGTCTGATGCAGACCTCCAAGTCCTTGGACACCTATCCGAAGCTGCCGACCTCATCAATCCAATATATCGGGATCAGTACGACTCGAATACCGTTGTCATTGAACGTCTTGTGACCCGATTGCTGGATGTTGCTTCAGTCGAGCAAAATGTTCAGCTTAAGAACTACCTGACTATACTGAATCTCCAGAATAGCCCGTACAGTCTGCTTCCGCGCAAGAATCATCTGCTCGGATTGTCAAAAGCCGAAGTAAGCGACCTGGTGAAAAAAGCTGGAGGCGGCTCCTTGGAAGCGGACTTCTCCGTGGCGGCTCCCTACTTTTTTGACGGACTCGCCCTGCCGGATAAGGCCGGCTTCTATCCCCATGATATGACCGAGGACGAGTGGAAAGGCCTCGGTGAAAACGCGAATGTGGTTAATGCAAGTTTTGAACGCAAGAACGGAAAGCTTGAAATGCGCATTAACGAAGAGAAGTATCGGGCTACGCTGAAACCTGCGATTGACCACCTCTTGAAGGCCCGCGAATTGACCTCTCACATCGGCCTCCAGCTCTATCTTGATGCGAAAATCGAGGAAATGCGCCACGGCACTGCCGAATCCAGACGCATCGCTGACTACATGTGGATTAAGAGCAGCGCTCCGATTGACATCATTATCAGCTCAGCACTCGAAGTCTATCTCGATAACTGGAAAAATGCGCGTGGTGAAGCCGCCGCCGCCGTGCTCGTTGCAAACAACGAAGCTCAGGGAATGCTTGAAAAACTGGTCGAACGCCTGCCCGCACTTGAAGCGACCGCTCCGTGGAAGCATCGCAAAATGCAAATCGACAAGGACAAACTCCCGCATTTGCGATTTGTGGACGTTTTGAACTGGAGCGGTGATTATGTTAACAGTCCCATGACCATTGTCGCACAGTCTCTTCCCAATGATCATTGGGTCGTAAACAACGTCGGGTCGGTAAACGTCGTCTATCGCAACACCGGTAAGGCGATTCACGCGCTCTCCGGCGAAATGATCGCCCGCGAGTTCCTTCCCAAGGGTGTCTTTGAAGAATATGGCGCAACATTGTTCGAAGCCACTCAGATTCACTCTGCGCTGCACGAACTCGGTCACACCACCGGTGCGATGGCTCCGGAACATGCGGGAAAGGAAGCTCGTGAACTTCTTGAAGCGGAGTACTCTCCGCTTGAAGAGGCTAGAGCTGAACTCTTCGGAATGTGGGCAATGCCCCAAATGGCCAAGCAGGGAATCTTCTCAATGAAGACTGCCGAGGCGGGACACTATGGCATGGTCATCAGCATGGTCGGTGGCCTTCGCTTCGAGCCCGCACAAGCCCATGTCAAAGCACGTAATCTTATGTGGCACTATTTCTCGATGAACGGCGGTATCGAGGAAGTCATGGAAGACGGCAAGAAGAAGTTCCGTCTTAGAATGTCCCGCATTGATGAGCTTGTGGCCGATTTGCTGGGAATCATCGGGAACACAAAAGCTGCGGGAGATAAAGCCGGTGCCGTCAAGCTGCGCGAAACCTATTGCTTTACCGATCCAATGCGCGAGGACGTCGAGCAGCGTATGTCGGCCTTTCCGCTGGGACGGGGACTCCTGTTTCCAAGACTGAAGAAATCGGGCGGCACCTATCTTCGCGAACTTGAGTATCCGGACTCGTTTATCAAGCAGCCGCGTTACTCTGCCAGACTGCTTGATTGACCCTTCCGTTTTCTAATTGCAAACGGGTTAACCGGCTCCGGTTAACCCGTTCTCTTTTTGATTTCAAAAAGGGACTAGACGAAAATTTCTATGAAATAGTAAACTATTGCTCCAACGAGTGCAGATGCCGGAATCGTCAGAATCCATGCAATGACGATGTTTCCAGCAAGTCCCCACCGCACCGCGGACGCGCGGCGTGTTGCGCCCACCCCCATGATGGCTCCGCTTATCGTATGCGTTGTACTGACAGCTATCCCTGAAAATGCTGTCACAAGAAGAGTAATGGCGCCGGCCGTTTCCGCGCAGAAACCGCCCGATGGCTTCAGCTTTGTGATCTTTTGGCCAACCGTTCGCACAATCCGCCAGCCTCCGAACAAAGTCCCGGCAGCTATGGCAAGGTGCGACGAGATAATCACCCAATAAGGCACCTCAAAACTACTCAATACTCCCGACGTGACCAGCAACCCGGTAATGACGCCCATCGTCTTCTGCGCGTCGTTTGTG
Organism: bacterium; assembly: GCA_013360195.1. NCBI lineage: Bacteria > bacterium. The sequence continues at coordinate 35,151 of JABWCQ010000013.1, read as the reverse complement.
CCGTGACCAATGCTGTAGGCAGCCGCTGAGACCAATTGCAGCCGCCGGAATCCACGATTCACGTTTGATCCCCGCCGATCGTGAAACATCCACATTACTGTGGCCATTAATACGAACCCCATCAGCATGCCCATCAACGGGGCGATGGCTATGAACAACACGGTCTTCGTCCAGCCTGAGTAGATGACGGCACCGAAACCCGCATGAGCAATCGCCGCCCCGGCATAGCCACCCATCAATGCGTGCGATGAACTCGACGGAATGCCGAAATACCACGTGATTAAATTCCACGTGATTGCTCCGATCAGCCCGGCCAAGATTACATACTCTGTAACCGCGGATAATTCAATTAACCCCTTGCCAATCGTCTTCGCCACGTGAACGTCAAACAAAAACGCCGCGATTAAATTGAAAAATGCCGCCCACATCACCGCCTTGCGAGGCGTCAATACGCGCGTTGAAACGATCGTCGCGATGGAATTCGCCGAATCGTGAAATCCGTTCAGAAAGTCAAAGGCCAGTGCGACGAAAATGATGAACGCAACCAGCCAGGTAAATTCGCCCATCAGGAGTGCTTGATAAGAATCGTTTCCAATACGTTCGCCGCGTCCTCGCAGCGGTCTGTCGCGGTTTCCAGCGCGACATATATCTCTTTAAGTTTGATTATCTCCACCGGATCTTTGATCTCTTCAAAGAGATTCGCGATGGCCGATTCAAAAATGTTGTCGGCCACGTTCTCAAGCTCGTTTACCCGCTCAATTACCGTGCGAAGTTCGTTCGGCTTAGTAAGCTTGCGAAGCAGCGTGACGCCGTGCTGAAGTTCCTGAACGGATGAATGCAGGCATTCTATCAGTCTCGCCATTTCCGGAGGACAGCTCTTGATCTTGTAAAGCAAAAACCTCCCTGCACCGCCGTCTATGTTGTCTAGGATGTCGTCCAAGGCCGACGCCAGCACATGGATATCCTCTGGATCAAACGGGGTCACGAACGTGCCGTTAAGCTCGTTGAAAATCTTGTGTGTGACGGTATCCCCCTGATGTTCAAGCAGCTTGATGCGCTCGACCACCTTGATTCGCTCCTCCTGAGAAGCATGAGGAAGTTGCCGCAATGTGTCCGTTGCTTGCAGGATGTTGGCTGCGGATTCCTCAAACAAACTGAAAAAGTGCTCGTCGTGAGGCAGCAATGCCTGCAATATTCTGTCAAGTCTCATAATGGAATTCGCCGTTCTGATAAGCGCGTCTGTCCGCCTTCACATGGCTCCGGTGCATGATCTTCACCTGCAGTAGGCGCATCTCAATGGCCTTCGCCACCGGTCGTTTCGCTGTGGATGGATGGATTACCTGAAGATGGATGGATGGATTACCTGAAGATGGATGGATGTCCAGTCTGAAGTCCGTTTTACGAAGTCGCGAATCTCGACTGGTGTCTGAGGTTCCTAAAATTGCTCAACTTCACCCGCAATGTCAACCACAAAGCTCATCAAATTCTAATAATTTGCCCCAACTTGACACTTGCACCTAACTCGGCAATAATATTTAAATTATTTATTTTATTGAAAGTAACTTAAAAACTACCATTCTTGCTTGACTGCCAAAAAGCAGCTCAATCTTCCTGAAAACAAACAACGGGTCAGCCATATTGGCTAACCCGTTGATTTTTAGTAGCGCGTACGGGATTCGAACCCGTGTTACCGGCGTGAGAGGCCAGCGTCCTAGACCCCTAGACGAACGCGCCAAGGGAAGCGCAAATATAAGATTCTCCTCAATGTAAGTCAAGCTCTATTCGACTTCCTCCTGTGGTACGCCAGACTCTTACTGGTCAGACCTTCCTGATTCTACCCTTCGCCCGAGAAAAAAGGCCGGCACCTTGGCAGTGCCGGCCTTTCTGTCACCGGAAGCGCTGGATGGCGCGTCCGATGCCTCCCGAAGCTGCTACTGAATGGCGTCCGCACACAGATCCGTTCCGGTCTTGAACTCAACTTGCTCACACGCTGCCAGAAGCGCTTGAAAGGACGTCAATACCCGTGTTTCCTTCACACGTGAGAAGCTGATATTGTGCTTCCCGGCCGGAATAAATGTGCTGATTGCCGCCTTCGGTTCCAGCGTCGTGAAGTAGGCACCGTCAACGTGAACGGTGACTGCATCACAGCGGAGTTCATTCTTCAGATCCACATAGGCAATCTGCTTCAGTTCGCAGTATTCCTTCTTATACTCTCCGCTCATTGGTTCCACACTCTGTGGAGGGAACTTGGCGCTGAACGTGGCCTCGGCATCGCCCACTGCGGCGTTACTCTGCGATGAAAGTGGGTTTGATGTGCCGTTCTCGCCGCAGCCTACCGCAAACAGCAGGCTAACCGCAATTAATAGTACCAGGCTTGCGGACTTGTTGAATTGAAGATGGGTGCTTTTCATTTCTGTTCTCCTAATGGGTTTGTTTCCGCTCTCGCCACAAGGATTGCGAGACCTCCGGCGATCTTACTTTCCCTCCGAAAAGTAAGAAATCTGCCGCGGCGGAAATCTTGAAAACGGCTGACATAATAGTGTGGAAGGAAACACCAATGAAATGCGGACTTACCATCTTTACTTGCTTGACCAGCGGCGGCGTACTCTTCACCTTGGGAAGCATCGAATGGAAAATGATCGGGGCTACGGCATTCTTCTTCGGCTGCTGGCTCACCTGTATCCTGGTCGAGCGCAGGCGCATCAACAAGGAGATAGACCGCTTCATTGCCATGGACAACCGGCGTCTGATTACCGGCCGCCCCCCTTCAGGGCGTGCAGGACTAATCTGGCAGGGGAACAGGTCGATAATAACCGTCCTGCGCACGAAGCCCGTGAGCTGGACCGAAAACACAAACCGGGTCATTCTGCTTGACTCCGGTCAACGCAAAGGGTAAATTATGAACTCAGTAGCTGCTGTATTGCCGGTGACCGAGACTGAGTGCCGGCCCTTTTGGCCAGGCATCTGCCAAGTCCCCCGGTCAGAAAGAACCACTCCTGTTCTTGAAACAAACCCCGCGGAGAATGTCGAGGTTCATTACGCAAACGGTGTGGCCGCGACCTCTCACCTTAGTCCACGTAAACTGACTATGACTCCCGATTGGAACTTATTGTTAAACAATGCCAAGAACGGGATTGAGGCTGACCGCAATCGACTCTTTGAACTGTTGCGTGAACGCCTTCTTACCATTTGCGGGTTTCGCCTGCGTGGTTGGCCCGCCGAGGAAATTGAAGATGTCGTACAGGACTCTCTTGCCGTGGTCTTCATCAAGCTGGACTCCATAAACGACAACCCGCACTACTTCTCGCTCACCGTGCTGGAGAACAAGATCGGGGGATTGCTCAGACAGCGGAAGCGCCGCACCATGATCTCCTTGAATCCCACCGGCTCCATAAACGAGCAGGACGAGGCAAACTCGGAATTGCAGCTGCCCTCCGACAGCCATGATGAAATGCTTGATCATCTTCATGGTTCCGAAATCGCCGTTAAACTGCAGACGGCGCTGAAAAAACTTTCGCCGCTTTGCCAGGCCATTTTTCTCGCTTTGCTGCAGCTTAGTTCGGTGGCCGACGTTTGGGAGGCCTATCAACAGCGCGAACCCAGACTCAGCCGCAATGCATTTGATAAACGGCTCTTTGACTGCCGCCGCAAGCTCAGAGACATCACCGCGGGGCAATTGGCATGACACACTCTTCTGATCATCATAGCGAGTGTTGTGCACCCGAGCTTGGCGCACTGCTCATGCAATTCGAACTCGGTACACTTTCTCCCGAACAGCGCTCGGCCTTTGAAAAGCATCTGATGGATTGCGACTTCTGCCTGCACGAAGCCGCACAAATGAGACAACTTGCGGATTCGTTAAGGGCCAATCGTCAGGAAATCGTTTCCGCATTTGCAAGCGAAGGAATCTCGATAAATTCCCTCCTCGAACTCGAAACGAACAAGCCGAAACTCAAGCCTCTCGATATTCGAGGAGAGTTGTCTAAACCTCGTTTGTTCAGTTGGGAAAGCCTGTTCGGCCCCAAAGCGGCTTTAGCATTCGCGGCCGCAGCGGCCTTTCTGCTCGTGATCGGTTTAGGCATCTTCAGAGGCGACCGGCCGGCAGCTATCGGGGAATACGAGCCTCCTGCGTGGTACGGATGGCAAAGCCGCGGCCAGGAAGCCCCCGATTCAATCTTGTTGCGCGCCCGGGAGTACTATGTACGGCAGGATTTCGAGGCCTCCGCTCGTGACCTGTCTGCATACCTATCTCTTCGCGAAGACGCGCAGGCTGCACTGTATCTTGCTGTCTGTTACTATCAAACCAAGAAGTTTGACCTGGCCGCAAAGGCGCTGGGCCGCGTTGATTCCACGAACCGCATCGTCTTCGAGGAAGCCGAATTCTATCGCGCACTCATTCTCTTGCAGCAAGGCGAGCAAAAGAGTGCGGCGAAAATTCTTGAAACTCTCGTGTCAACTCAGTCTGCTCGTGCCGATGAGGCACGGGACTTAATGAAAAGACTCGAATAGCGACATAACTTACCGCAAGGGAGAAGCACATGCCAGTCGTTACTGAGACCGGAACTGCCGATAGTCTTGCCGCGTACGATCTCTCTCTGAGATTGGCGCCGTTTCGCAATGCATCTGTCAGACGCACAGGCGACAAATCCGCCACCGTCAACATCGAACTCGATCCCCGCCATGCCGGCTTGGCGATTCGATTGCTTCCGATTGGTTACGATGATGCCTTCGTAGATAGTGACACCACCGTGTCAGGACCCGCTCAAGTGTATGCCGTCGTGCTCGCTTATGACACCGGAGATGAAATACCAAGCTTGGGCACTGCAACTGAATTCTCAGTTTCCGTTGATCCGTCGCTGAGTTCCGAATTTGTCGGAATCATGGGACTCGAACCGGATTCGACCGATGATTCCGGCAAACCGCTTGAATCTTCAGTAATGTATTCGGTATCAAGTGAGAGCACTGATGAAACCGCGACGTCCGGTTCGGACAGCTTCGATTCCAAAGAGGATGATGAAGTCCTTCCCGTCGATGTGGTCGTCCGCAAGAAGCGTATCCCCGTGCCTCCAGGTACAGGACATGCTTCCTCGATCCTGCTTCCTCTTGCCGGTGCCTTTCTGGCCGGCGTTGCCGTCGGCGCGGTAATCCTGTAAGAAGCGAGTGCCACCTTGTCTTCGCGCGTCCTTACGGTAGCGAATCTTCTCTGTGCCGTATTCGCGGCTGTGATTGCAGTTTCATGTTCACGTCAATCGCCTGCAGATGTGCGGGCGATTGCTGTTTCTGTAGACTCCCTGCTCACAGCCGGAGACACGCTCGCTGCACTTGAATTGGGCGAGAAATTACTGCACGACAAGCCCGCCGCCGATTCACTTCATTCAAACACGTTCAATGTAATCCTGAATCTGGCGAATGCCAATGCGCGCGTCGGACATTTTTCCGAAGCCGCACAACTCTACGAACATCTGCTCCGACAAGGACTTCCCGCCGACAGTTCGGCCATTGCAGGGCACATCGCAGTGCTGCAGGAATTCGGACTGCTTTGCTGTGAAATCGGCGACGATTCAATCGGCAAAGTGCTTCTCGACAGTGCCCTGACACTTCGAGAATCACTCTACTCTGAAAATCACTGGCGCTATGCGATCGGACTCTCCGCGCTCGCATTGGCTGACATGCGCGGCCAATCTTGGTCCGCGGCAAGCAGTCTCCTGGAATCGGCAATCCCAATCTATCAACAGTCAGGCACTGCTGCCGATTCGCTTCTTCTGCAGGCATGGATAAACTTTGCGACTGTCCGCGCCGAACTCGGTGATTTCGCCGGCGAACAGTCTGCGATGACCAAAGTACAGGAGTTGTTGGAGTCGAAAAGACAAGTCAGTCCGTTGACACGCTCGTTGGCGCACAACGCTCTGTCACTCTATTTCGATCGCATTGGCGACCTTCACGAGGGACTTGAGCATCAGATACTCTCCGTTTCCTTTCTCGAGCAGGCATACGGCTCGCGCCATCCTCTGTCGTTGCTTACCCGGGCAAATCTTCTCGTGTCCTATTCTTCTCTGGAGGATTTGACCTCGCTGCGCCGCGAACTCAATAGATTGCGCGATGATCTCAATCTGGTAACCTCCAATTCGTCCGCCATTGCCGATGCATGCAGGATTTGCGGCAGCTTCTATCTAAACCTGAATGAACTGACTGAGGCGGACCGTCTGCTGCGACGTGCTCTTAATCTTTATGAACAGTTTGCCGCCCCTCTTAGCCGCGACCGTGCCGATTGCCTGCAGGCATTGGCACAACTGGAACAAAAACGTGGCGACATTCCCGCCGCGCTTGCTTTGGGACGGCAAAGCCTCAATATCGCCCGGGCGAACTTTCTGGAACTCTTTGACAATCTCTCAGATACCGAAGCTTACTCCTATTCGAGACAACTTCGCGACCTGTCAGACTTCTACCTTTCGCTGCTTCGCGAGCAGCCGCCGGATATGTTTTTGCACAGCACCGAGTTTGCCGAAGCCGTTGTAACGGGCAAGTCGGTTGTTACAGATGCGCTCATGATTCGCTCCGGCATCTTGCGCGAACTTCACGATCCGCTTGCCCGAACTTTGCTTAATTCTCTCGCAGAAAGGCGCAAGGAACTGCAGCCCGTCCGCGCCCCCGCTGGCGCAGAATCGGGAGATGTCATTTCCAATATCGAGAAAATCCAACGGCAACTTGCTGAAATGAGCGCACGCTACCGCTCAGGCCGGGACCTGCTGGACTTCGGCTTGAATGACGTCAGCCAGGCGATACCGCCGGGTGCCATTTTGGTCGAATACTATCGCTACACACATACCAATCGGGAAGACAGCCGCAGCCCCCGCTATGCGGCAGTGATTCTCGGAACTGCGGGGCTTCTGACAAATATCGACCTCGGCGATGCCGCACCCATTGATGCTGCTGCTTTGCGCTGGAGCGATGATTTGGCCGTGCCGGAAATGCTGAATCTCGAACGAAATCGGAAGCTCACGGTTCAACTTCGAAAACTCATCTGGGACCCGCTTGAATCCTACACAACTGAGGCAAACTTACTCCTGATTTCTCCGGACGCTGCCCTATCGGGTGTCGCTTTTCATGCACTCACACTTGAGTCCGGTCGCTTCCTCATTGAAGAACATCCGCTTCACTATCTCTCCGCCGCGCGTGATGTCAGACGCAAGAGCAACGGGCAAGCCGTAGCGCGAAATCCCCTTCTGCTCGCTCTCGCGGACCCCGAGTACACGCATACCCGGCTCCAGCGCGCACCGCAGACTCTGCCTTTCGCAGCTATGGAGGCAGTCCGCTTCGCCGCTCTCTGGAACGAACAATTGCAAGGTGTATCACATCTCTACTCCGGCGCTCGGGCAACCGAATCGGTGTTGCTTGCGGAAGCTTCAAACACACAGGCAATCTACATCGCAAGCCATGCCGATAAAGGCAGCCTGTCCCCCGAACTTGAACACGAATTGCTGCTTGCCGGGCAGTCTCTCATTCTTGCTGGTGACAGCGCAGGTGAAAACGACGGCATCCTGACTGCCGCCGAAATTTCTCAGCTTGATCTCTCCGGTGTGAATTTGGTTGTCCTCTCCGCTTGCGAATCCGCGCGAGGGATGCAATTCGATGGCGAAGGAAGCTTCAGCCTGAGACGAGCTTTCCAATTGGCCGGAGCGGAATGCGTTATCTCCACACTTTGGCGTGTGGACGATCGTTCAACGGCGGACTTAATGGCAAACCTCTTGACTTCCCACCGTCATAACATCCCGCTCGCTCTTCAATCGGCAACCGTGCATCGCTTGAATCAGTTGCGGATCTCAGGCAATCAACTGGCCGACCACCCATATCTCTGGGCGGGTTTCTTTAGCAGCGGCAACTGGGAATTGAGACTGAACTAAACGATTCACACGGCAGCTTTAGAAATTGAACGGGTCAGGCTTGCGCCTGACCCGGTTCGTGTTTTCTCTCTCAGTATCCTGAATCAACTGCCGCGGCTGCAAAAGCAGGACGCTTTAATCGTAATGTCCGATCGCTCCCATGACTTCTCAAATCTCGCCGCCGTCATATTCGCCTCTTCTCCGCGACCGGTTTGCAGCTGGCACTCCTTGAGTCCCAATAGTGCCCAGCCGTTTTCAGGATGACGTTTCAAGTCCGCCAGATAAACTGCTTCCGCTTCGTCATACCGCTTTTGTTCAAGCAGCAGAGCGCCAAGTGCGTGCGCAGGTGGCATCATCCAGTCCCACGGCTCATCATACTTCAGACGCTCATCCTTTGCCACAGCAGTCCGAAGCAACTCAAATGCGCGGTCGTAATTCCCCTTGCGGTACTCCAACTCGCCTTCTGCAATCGCTAACCCTATCTCCATTACCACCGCCGCCGGATTATTCCCGACATTGCGTGTCGATGGCATGCTCGCTGCCGCCGCCTTCATCAATTCGAACTCCTGCGCAGCCTCTTCCGTCCTGCCAAGTGCCGACAGGGCGACCGTTCTGCCGTACCGCCAGAATGACGTTGCCACCTGCATATCTGCGGGTGGAGCGGGCTCCGCTAGTATCTCATTCCACATCCCGAATCGGACCATCACGTGCACCGGTACAGTCAGAAAGCCGTCAAGAAAATCCGGTACCGCGCGAACAAAGTTGATATCCAATTGCGCGACCGCGTCGCGTGCCGATTGCAAGGCTAATTGTTTCCGTCCTTCAAACATTGCCGCGAATGACAGAAAATGATAGTTGTGAATGCGATAGATCGTGAAGAAGTTCTGCTCGTTGGCGTACGGCAGAGAAGCTTCTATCGCTCTCTGATTCGCCTGTATCGCCTCGTCGTAACGCCCCAACCGCAAATCAATGTGTGACGGCATGTGCACAAGATGGCCTGCTCCCGGTATCAAATCACGCAATGTGTCCGCCGCCGCCAGCGCCGCCTGAGGCGTAGGCGAAGCCTCCATCGTGTGAATGTAAAAGTGACAGGCTCCCGGATGTCTTGGATTCATCTCCAAAGCCCGCTGCAAGGTTACGACAATCTCTTCTGTCCCCGGCTGCGGCTGACCTTCATATGTCCACAAATCCCACGGACGAAGATTCATCATCGCGTCCGCGAACAGCACGCAGACGTCCACGTCGTTCGGATACTTCTTCCAAACCTCGCGCATTGCGTTGGCGTAAGCCAGATTGTTCACCATCTGGTCGGCAGGCATTGGCCACGAGTAACGATGCGTCAACGCCTCGATTAAGTCCTTCTCCACCGCCGTCAAATGACCTGTCCGCGACTTCGCTTTCGTCACCATATCATACGCGAGCCTGGCTGATGCGCTGTCCATTGCCGGATTATTGATGTGCGGCCCAGCTGTCAGCGCCGCGCCCCATAAGGCCATCGTGCAGCTCGAATCCAGCTCGAAAGCCTTGTTAAAGCTCGGTATCGCCGCATCCTGATGATACGAGAAATACAGCGTAAACCCTTGGTCAAACCACTTTTGAGCTTCAGCGCTCCCGCACGTTACTTTCCGGCCGAAGCCTCCCAGTTCCTCTCGTAACTCCTGCGCTTCGCCTGACATGGCAATCATCAGCAATGCGCTCAACATAAAGAACATTTTTCCTGCACCGTTCATTTCAAACCTCCCCGGTTCTTTGTGAATGTACTACTTGGCACACTTGTGCCCCTGTTGACGAAAAAACCCAATCGTCTATGGTTGCACCTAATATATAATGATTATCAAGAAAAGAAAGCCTCCCCGCGGTCGAGGAGGCTTTCATGCCAACATATCTCAAGAATCAACAGTTATTTGGCGTCAACTGCAAGGCCACCGCGCTTCGAGAACATGATGGCTCCCGCCAGAACTGCAAGCGATACAACCACCACTGCGATACCGCCGCCCGTGCCGTACATGACCACCGTACTCGGAGCAATCAGAATCGACACCAGATTCATCACCTTGATCATCGGGTTCAGAGCCGGACCTGCCGTATCCTTCAAAGGATCGCCGACCGTGTCGCCAATCACGCCCGCCTTGTGAGCGTCAGTACCCTTGCCCCCGAGATAACCGTCTTCAATCTTCTTCTTCGCGTTATCCCATGCACCACCGGCATTGGACATGAACACCGCCATCAATTGTCCCGCGAGAATACATCCCGCCAGGAAGCCGCCCAACGCATACGGCCCAAGCCAAAAGCCCGTCAAAATCGGAGCGAAAATCGCCAGCAATCCCGGTCCCAAGAGCTCTTTCTGTGCAGCCGCCGTGGAAATCGCCACGCATCGCGCGTAATCCGGCTTCCCCTTCTCGCCCACGCCTTTGTATTCCATAATTCCCGGTATCTCCCGGAATTGACGGCGTACTTCTTCGACCAACAGCACTGCGGCGCGTGACACTGCCCGAATTGCAAAACTCGAAAACAGAAACGGAACTGCGCCGCCGATTAACAAACCGATGAATATCTCCGGCAGGTTGACCTGAATTCCCTTATTGAGAATATCCGGGTCCTGCACCGCGACCGTGTCAATGTACGAACGATACAAGGCGACCGCCGCAATCACTGCCGTCGCAATCGCGAAACCCTTAGTTAGGGCTTTCGTCGTATTGCCGACCATGTCCAAACGTGCCACGATGTTGTGCGCGGCATGATTCTTTGAACCGTCGGGATTGATAAGCGCACCCGACATTTCAAACACACCGTTTGCATTATCCGATATCGGTCCGAACGTGTCCTCCGCCAGAACGTAACCCGTCGTTGCCAAAAGTCCGAGACCTGCCAAAGCGATTGCATAGGCCGCCAAAGCCGGATCATGGAACAGTGCATACGCGCCGTAAATCGTCGCCGCAATCGAAACCGCCGACCAAACTGAGGACTCCAGGCCTTCCGATAAGCCGGAAAGTATCAGCGTCGCCGGTCCCGTCTTTGCCGCGGTCGCTATTTCCGTAACTGGCTTCTTCTCTGCAGCCGTGAAATATTCCGTTACCTTGCCGATGACATATGTCAGCACAATTCCGAAGAACGTTGCCAAAAATGCGTAATTCGCAAAATTGCTCACGATATCTGCAAGTTCGCGATTCGCCCCGGCAGGAACTCCCGGCAATCCCGAGCCAAATACCCAGTGGGCTACTCCGAAGAAACCCAGCGAGGCCACGATGATCGAAACAGTCGCGCCCCGATTAATGGGCTGCATCGGATTCATGTTCGGATCATCCTTGCCCGTTACTGCCAAAACGCCGACAATCGAGGCTACCACTCCAACTGCGCGCACGAGCAAAGCAAATATGACAAGTTTCAGCGTGAACACCGCCGTGAATGATCCCGCGGCCATCAATCCGCCGAATCCGTTCGCTGCCAGCGTACCGCCGACTGCCGCGGCCAGAATAATTGCCGCCACAAGCGTTACTTCATAAGACTCGAATACGTCCGCCGCCATACCTGCGCAGTCACCGACGTTGTCGCCAACGTTGTCAGCGATCGTCGCAGCATTTCGCGGATCGTCTTCGGGAATTCCTGCTTCGACTTTACCGACAAGGTCAGCGCCGACGTCAGCCGCCTTCGTGAAAATTCCGCCGCCGACACGCATGAACAGCGCCGCCAGCGAGCCGCCGAATCCGAAGCCCACCAGCACGAACATCGCGTTCTCCTGATAAATCATGAACGTGATGGTCGCACCCAGCAGACCCAATCCGACCGTGAACATTCCCGAAACCGCGCCCGCGCGGAACGCGATTTCAAGCGCCTGCTTGAAGCTCGACAACGCAGCATGTGCAACTCGCATGTTCGCGATGACCGCCACGCCCATTCCGACATAGCCTGCCAGATAGGATGCCGTCACACCCAGCAGGAACGCGATTGCCACACCCAGTCCAAGCGAAGTCGCCTCCTCAGGCAATATCGAAGAGTACTGCGACTTGTAAAGGAAGAACAAACCGATTGTTATCAGTATCACCAGCGGAATCATCGTCCGAACCTGCCGCGCAAGATAGGCCAAGGCGCCCTCTTGAATCGCCTTACCGACTCCTTGCATCCGCTCGCTGCCCGGACTCTGCTTCTTCGTCTGTTGCCACCAGTAAAAACCGAACGCTAACGCCAATATTGCGCCTGCCAGCACAATGTAAAGCGGTAACCATGCGTCCGGACCAAACGGCAATTGAATCGCTTCGCCGTGACCGCCGCCGCCATGACCATGTCCGACATGATCATGGTTTGGTGACATCACCGGTGCTGTCTCCAATACCTGATTCGGAGAGGCAAGTAATGACGGCCCGAATGTCAAAAACGCCGCACTGACAAACACGACTCCGGCGATCAGCCAAATTGGCAATGGCCGGCGCCGCCCAATGTTCTGCTTGTTCTTCATGGACTCCCTTTGGGGTTGTTAGTTGCTTAACTATCTGTAAAAAATGAATTACAAAACCAGAGGACAGGGGAAGGAAGTAAGAACCCCAAAACGCATTACCTACGATTCGGGGCTTACAAAGTCTGCGACAGGGCAGCAAGTCAGATATGTCGAACCTTGCGAAATCTTACACAAAGATAATCAATCTTATAACCTGAGGCAATGGAAACAGAGCAGGAACATTAACTTGGCAAACTCCCGCAGCAGGGCATAGGCTGTTCACGAATCCGGTGGATTTAAGCGCCTTATTGCCCCGGGTGCCCGTAACTCGGCAGATCCCGCCGCTCATAGTGATATCGGTACTCCTCGTCCGAGATGGTCGTATCCCATACTCCGGCAGCCTTGGCCACAATCACAAATGCCAGCCAGATCCCCAAGACCGTCAAGGCGAACTGACGCGGGTTCACCTTCGTCTTCGGCGTCGGTGCCATGGTGATACAATCCTTGATGGGACAAACGGACTCGCACTTCAGGCAGCCCGTGCATTCCGGTGAAATGATTCTGAGCTTTGTCGCCACCGGCAGCCGCGACGGACACGCTTTCGTGCAGCGGTCGCAATCAATGCACGTTTCAACATTGCGCCGTATCTTCATCGGGCTCGCCCACGATACGAGCCCCAACATCGCTCCGTAGGGACAAAGATACCTGCACCAGAACCCTTCCACGAACACACTCCCGATCATCAGGATGGCGATGACCGATACTCCCACAATTCCGATCTCGACGAAGAACAGCAGCATCTTCACATCCGCCAGTTGATTGTACGGACTGCTCATGAAGGCCGCAATACCCGCCGCGCCCATCATGAAGAATGCATACAGAAACAGTCCCAGCAGGATGTATTTGATACTCATTAGAGCATAGTCCAGCCAGCGCGGCAGCAGCCATGTCTTGCCGAACAACTTGCGCCCCAGCATGGCCAGGCCTTCGCTGATGGTTCCCACCGGGCACAGCCACGAGCAGAATGACTTCCGCATCAGAAAAGCAATCGCGATGAAACACAGCGTCAATATCGCCGAGGCCGGATGAATTAGATTGAGTTCCCCGCGGGCAAACCAATCTATTACTCCCATGAGCCCCGAAATCGGCAGCCACCCCTCTACTCCGGCAGGGCGGGGAGGAAGCGGCCCCGTTCCGCCTTCCTGCAATGCACGCACAAAAAACCAGAACTGTATCCCAAGTAAAACGTTTAGTCCGGCAAAGCCGAGCTGGACGATATGCCTCGTCGTCCAGAACCCTTTGTACATCCTCCCCTTCGCCGTCCCCGGCACCGGCCGCTTCGGAGCTCGTGCTAACTCTACAATATCCATAACCTAATACCCATATTCTGACATATTTTGGACTATTTAATCCATAATCCAAACATAGTATACAAAATCCACAAGCCAGAGTGTCACAGAATTGTCATCTCAGTTTTCCCCCCAGTCCTCTCGGGGGATAAAAAGGGGGTAAAATGTCAAACAACTCCACGATCTACAGCGCGTCGTCATCCTGAATGTAGGCTCGGTGGAATGAAGGACCCGTCTGCTTCCGCCGAGCGGGGATTAAGCGAAGCGGTTCCCCGACGGAAACCCCCTCAATTCCCGCCGAGCCGGGTTAAGGTCCTCCGCAACCCGGCCGGAATCCGTTCTCCCTTCTGTCATCCTCTGTCAGGATCTACTCAAGCCAACAAACCATTTCAAGCTCAAACCACCAATCCCAAACACTTTGTCATCCTGAACAACGTGAAGGAGCTTGTCAACAAAGGTAACACTCCCAAGCGTGTCCAAAACTCCGCCGAGCGGGGATTAAGCGAAGCGGTTCCCCGCCGGAAACCCCCTCAATGCCTCTCCAAAATCTCAACTGACCCACCTAACTCCAATAAAAAATTCCGCAGTTGCCATCACAATCAAATATTGAACAAATGGTTACGTAATAATTTTATAAATAACACAAAACAGTTTGACAAACGTTCCAATCAAGCTTATATTACGCACGTTCGATCTGGGCACCGCCTCGGAGCCCTCGCGCCGGTGTCAATTGTCCAGCTCGACATGCTGGCCACAATCAGAGCACATCCATTCCCCCGTATCATCCACAAGTTTGTACTGCGATTCGTATTTTTTGCCGTGTTTGCTGATGTGATCCACCGCTTCGAGCAGGGCTTGGAATTCGTCTTCGCTGACAGTAGGGGAGAGCGAGATGCGCACCCAGCCCGGCTTTTCGCCGATGTGTCCTGAATCAAGCCGTTCCCGGATTTCTGCTGAGTGCGATTGCTCGATGTGCAAAAGCAGATGTCCGTACGGCCCCGCGCACATACAGCCGCCGCGTACTTGAATGCCGAACAAATCATTGAATAACACAGCCGCCAAATTGTGATGGAGGTCTTTGAAAATGACACTGAACACTCCCAGTCGTTTCGCGTCCGTGAGTCCCAGAATGAGAATCTTGTCATTCCGGATCCACTCTTTGAGCGCGCGCGTCATGTAGTCGTGCTCAATCCGCTCGATGCGTGCACTGCCGATGGCTGCTTTCATATCGAACGCCAGCCCTGCTTGAATGCTCTGCACAATCGGCGGTGTGCCGCCCGTCTCGCGGTGCGCAATGGACGACAGATAGCGATGATCCCACGGTGACGTATACAGCACCGTGCCCCCGCCCGGCTCCGCCGGAACTCGGTTGGTAAACAGATGCTTGTTCGCCACCAGAACTCCCGGAGTTCTCGGACCGCCCAGAAACTTGTGTACCGACAAGAAGACCGCGTCATAATATCCCAGCGGATCGTTTTCCGGATGCATATCTATGTCCACATACGGTCCCGCCGCCGCATAATCGAAAAAGGCGTAAGCGCCGTTCTCGTGCAGAACGCGCGCCAGCGCATGACAATCGTTCAGAATCCCCGTCACGTTTGAAGCCGCGCTGAAGGTCCCGTACTTGACTCTGCGATGCTTGTAGGCTCGCATCTTCTCTGCCAGGTCATTCGGACAAATACAGCCGTGCTCGTTCAGCTCGACATAAACCGTTTCCGCGATTGTCTCGCGCCAGCAGATATCATTCGAATGATGCTCCATCATCGAGCGGAATACCACCGGCCGCTCGTCCGCCGGTATGCGTTCCCGCAAATGATACTTCTCGTCCAATTGATCCGGAAGCCTGAGCCCCATCACGTGAATCAGCCGGTTGATTGTACCCGTCGAACCCGAACCCACCGGGATCACCACATCGTCTTCGCTCGCGTTCATGTACTTGGCAATTCTCTGAAACGCGTTCTCGAACAGCCGTGTCATGTGCCGCCCGGTGAATGAACTCTCTGTGTGTGTATTGGCCATGTACGGCAGCACACGCTCGGATATCTCTTCTTCCACATCGCGGTGAAATCTGCCCGATGCGATGAAATCAAAATACCTGAGCGGCTTGCGGCCATAAGGTGTCTCGATTTCCGCGCCGCTGCCGTAAACTCCGGCTCGAAGCCGCTCCAGAAACCTGCGCTCGTCTGCCTCGTCGCGAGTAACCACCGGACCGCGCGGCGAAGCCGACGTACAGTCGCAAAGCCTGTGCGAAAATGGCGCTGCTGGTAATTCCGTCTGCATGTGACCGTTCCTTAGAGTTGAATTCCGCAAGCCTGAGCAGCCCGCCTGAATATGTCTTTGTGAATGATTCTGCCGATTGGATAGAGGTTCGTTCGCTCGTCCCAATACGGAGAATGCTTGTACCAGTAGTTCAGCCGCTCGTTTGCCGACCTGGCAAACACCGAATCCGACTTCACTCTGCTCCAGAATTCACTCGCCGCCAGCGTGTCCTCTTTCATCAGCCGCTGCGCCATCGTATCAATGATGTCCCCGTCGCCACCCTCTTTTTGCTCAAAAATCTGCGGAAAGAACCCCCACTTGCAAAAGCTGTCCGGCCCGTTGGCTTCCAGCAAATGCATTACGCGCAAAGCTTTTCGATGATTCAGCGGCACGAATACCGAACCCTTGTTTATTGTCCATTCCTGTTCAACGGGAGGCTCCGTCCTGTAGTTCACACGGAATCTCCCTTCATAGGGCTTTCCGGCGAACTTCACGCTGTCCAAGTACATTGTTTCCACGAGCAGCGTGAGCGTCGTGTCAAACTCCAGCACCGGAATCTGATGCGCCTCAAGCACGTCCCTGACCTTCAAATAATACGGACGAGGAATCACATACGCAAGCGGGGGAACAACGGAGTGCTTGACCCGGTTGCTGAAAAGAGTCATCATCTTCTGTGCTTCCGGCTCCTGTGTCCAGTAGCGGATAGTCGCTCCGGCAATTTCTGAATCTCGCAATTCGGAACGGTGTCCCTTGAAGTCCACCCACGACGTATCATTGGAAATCTCAAAGTCGAGCGGATATTCTCTGCCGGTCGCGCGCAAGGTGTCCACCAGAGTCTGTATCTGTAAATCGGCCTCACGCGACATCGTGAGCAGGGCATCCTTCTCTTGCGCAAACTGCTCCAACGTCTCTTCGAGAAACACTTTGGTCGCGACAACCCGCTCCGCAAAAGGTTTGCGGCTGTGTGTTTCAATCAGCAGAAACGGCCGGCCAAGGAGAGTTCCAAAACCTGTTGAATAACGCGGCGGATAGACCTCCCGCGTCCATCCGCTGTTCGGATCGGTATAGTTCGAGAATGTCACATAGGGAACAAAATCGTAACCACGCTTTGCCATGCGGCTTGTGATTTCAGGCAAATAGACCTGAGTCGAATAGTCCTGAACCGCCGGAACTTCGCCCGACTCGGTACCCAGTCCCCATGTGATCACATATTCGTATTCCGCACCGTTGGTGACATGGATGTCCATCAGAAAATCCGGGTCAAGCTCATCAATCAGTTTCAGCATGGCCCGCATTTCCGGAGCATCGGCTTTAAGCCAATCGCGATTCAAATCCAGATTCTGTGAAGTGGTTCGCCGTCCCTGAACCTTCGGGCCTATCTGATTGATTCGATGAAACTCGCCTGTTCGTTCATGGCCATCCACATTGAAAATCGGCACAAACGCGATGCGCAAATTCTCCTCGACCGACTGAAATCTCGAAGTCAGCACGAGGTCACGCAGAAACATCAATCCCGCTTCCTTGCCGTCAATTTCGCCGGGGTGAATTCCCGCTACAATTAATACCAGAGGCTTTGCTTCATCACTGCCACCAAAGAGCAGGAGTGGCATGCCGCGCCCCTCGGCGCTGATGCCAAAAATGCGGCACTCAATCTGTTCGCTTGCTCCGTCGAGCCTGCGGCAGTAGGTCAAACACTCGGCATAACCGGATGTTTCAAGACTGTCCGAAAGCTCAAAGCGGGTTTGCCACTGCGGAGCAACCGTTTGCGAATGCGTCAGTCCAATGAGAGTCAGGACTCCCAGTAGGTACGAAAGTGGGCGAATGTGCATAATCCTAAGATACATATTCTCCTGCGGAGCGGCAAGACCGGAATCACGTTTTTCTAAACTTAGCCAAGTCAAGTTCTTAAACAAAAAAAGCTGCCTGGAGCAGACAGCCTTTGAATTACTTCCCGGTCAGACTTATTCTGCTCTGACCTGAAAGAAACGGAAACCGGTCGGGTCGGCGGAGAAATCCCAAATCCATGAGGCTGTCGTGCTGGTTCCCAGCTCCTGCGGTGACGTCTCAAGTTCATTGTTCGTGGTCGCGCCATAGATTCGATACTGCGATGCACCGGCCACCGGCTGCCAGTTCAGTACAACTTCTGAGTCACTTGTGACAACTACGGTCAGTCCTGCCGGAGGTTGAAGCTGAGTCAAGAGCGTATACTCGTCGGCGCCAATACACGGCACTGCCGCCCGCATGTCGCCGTCAATGTCCTGCGGGATTTCCGGTAACTGCAAACCGCGTGCGTAGAGCACTGTGTCCGTAGTCTGTATGTGCAAGTCCGACGATGACACATAGCGGGCATGCGCGCTGAGACTATGCAGGTCCTGACCGGTGGATTGCCACTCTGAAAGCGAAGAGAAGTCCTGAGTTCCCAATGCCGCGAATTTAAAGCTCGGCGAACTTCCCCACATGCAGTTGTAATCAGAGAGGATACTCGCGCCCGTCTCAACGTCTATGCCGTAACCCACGATATCATTCTCATAACCCATTACGCAATTATTGTAAATTTCGTGCTGCGTTCCGGTGGAAACGTAGATTCCCGCGTGGTCATTGTCGGCGGGTGAATCGCCGATGCGAATGCTGTTATTGGCGACGAGATGATTGCCGCTTGACAGATACACCCCGCGCGAGCGCAGCGAGGTCAATTGCGAGTATCCGTAAATGAAGTTGTTCACGATTTCCACATACGAGGTGATTCCTGGAGCGGAATAGACTCCGCACGCGCGGTTTGTGCGCGGACCGGGTGAATCGAGAAAGCCGTGAATCTTGTTTCCTTCGACACGAACTGAGCCCTCGTCTCCGAGCTGAAGTATGTAGACGCCGTAGCAGCCTCCTGCCGGACCCGCTGACGAGCCGGGAATTATGTCGTTTCCTTTGACCAGCGCGTTATGCTGATGGTCAACCCAAACTCCGTAATAGACGTCCGATATGTTGTTATCAATTACGACATTGCCGAGCGAGTTGATGTTCTCACTGTTGCTCAACGCGGCTCCGATATAGCAGCCGGAAATGGTGTTGCCGGAAATCTCATTTCCATGTGATGACGTGCCTGAGACTCTGATCCCGAACGTGTTCAGAATCTCTGAACCGCTGCCGGAGACTTGACAGTTGGTGACAACATTGTGGCAGGACATGTTGTCCATGAGAACGGCCGCTGCCGTTCCCGGACCGGCAAGTATTTCAACACCGTCAATTGTGACAAAGTCAGCGTCGCGAAATTCAATCACCGCTGTGCTGTTCCCGGCCGTTATGGCCGCTCCGGATTCTGCTGCGGGCGATATCGTTACCCGGTTAACAGAATCCGCGCCGGGAATATTGTACAAGACAAGCGGGCCAACGTGAAGAACGGGTGCAAGGAATACCGTTACCCGCGAGCTGACGCCCCGCCATTTCAAGTGGTTTGTCAATTCGTCAAGCGTGGAAAGCTCGGAGCGGCTCATGCCAACATAAACCGTGTCGGCAAGCGGTTCACCGGCGATGACAATCGATTGGGAAAGGGAATTGTTGGCGTTGACGACGTCGGAAACAGCATTCACCTGAAGTCTTAGTGTGCCAAAAGCCAGCAAAGTCTGCGGCGCGACCCAATTCCATATCTGCTCTGTTTGCGCTCCGGGTTCCAGTGTAACTGTCCGTGACTCAAGCGGCACTTCGTTGTAGAGCAGCGTAACTTCCGCATCGGTCACGGCGGTCTGTCCGATGTTGGAAACGACTGTCAACACCTGAGCAATTTCTCCTGCCGGCGCGGGCATGTTTGCCAGCTCAACCGATTCGGCCGCCAAGTCCGTCACGGCAGGCAGGAATGTGTATTCGTCCGCGCCAATGTCAGGCAGGGAGTCCCGCGGTTCGCCGTCTAAATCATAGATGAACGATGGTATACCCAGGCCGCGATTGGACGGACCGGAAGCATCCGGCCGAACATGAAACCCCGTGCTTGATTCAAATCCCGCCGTGGCCGAAACGCTGTTGCTGTCCTGTGCAGTGGAGGCAATCCACGCGGCGAGCGTTTGGTATTCGTTGTCGAGCGAGCCGGAAGCAAAGCGGAAAGCTGTGTTAGTTCCCGGAGCGTCATAGAGATTATGATTTGCGGTGATGGAGCCCGAATTCCATTCTATGAAGCGCGCAGTGGCGTCCGGGTCGGAAATCTCCACGATATTGTTAACCAAGCTCGCATACGTTTGAGTTCCTGACACTGCGATTCCGGTGACGGTTTGGGCATTGACATCGCCAAGACGAATCGTATTGAAGTAGAGCATCGCCGTTCCGCTTATCACAGACACCGCCGTGAGCGGTCCCAAGTTCGCGGAGTCGAAGTTGCCAATCCAATTGTTCACGGCGAGCAAGACTCCGTTCCCCGCTTCACAGGAGAGAGCCGTCAGCGAACCTGAAGCGAGTGCTCCAATGATGCTGTTGCGCTCCAACGTCACAGTGTCTTGCGGTGAAAGGCTGGAAATTCTTATCCCGTAACAAGGGGCGGGTGCACCGGAGTACCCCGCGCGAAGTTCACATTCCTGAATTTGCAGGCTGCGCTGCCAAGATGCGGTGATGCAAGAGCGTACGTTGTACACTCTGCACTCGCGGATGACATTGTTTCGCTGGTCACCGCTGCTGCTGCCGTCAAGGCGTATGCCCGAGTATGAATAGCTGATGTCAAGCTCGGACAGCGTGTTATCGCGGCAATTCTGTCCGATATACACTCCCGACGCATTGGACTGCTCTTGCGACGTGCAGAGAATGCGGCAGTTGCGAATGGTATTATTGTGGCTGCCGTTAATAATGGCGATTCCTTCGAGGGTGCCCGAGCTGCCCTGCAGAATCAAGCCTTCGATGGTTACATATGAAACATCGGACAGAAGTATCACGCGCTGTCCCGAAATCGGCGAGAGCTGCACGATTCCTTCATCCAAAGGTGAAGGCTTGACGTGCAGCGGAGATTCCGCGGATAGTCCGATGACAGACTCGAGCACGAGATTGTCATTATATATGCCGGGCGCCAGCTCAAGGGTCACCGGACCTGAAACACCTTGTGACGAGAGTGCAGTCGATGCTTCGAGGAGTGAATTGAAGTGCGCATCGAATCCACCAACGCGGTAGGTGCCCTGCAAAGGCTGGTCCACGACTGCAAACTGAAACGCACGCGCGTTATCGGAAGGGTTTGCGTCCGCGCCAAGCACGGCCTCAATGATGAGTTCGGCTGATTCATGCGCACCGACCGTGCTCCACAGCAGTGAAAATGTGTCCGCCTCCGACGGAGAAAGTGAAATCATCACTTCCGCCCGCGCCGTGTCGGCATAGGAAAGTCGCAACGGCAGCCCGGAGAGCCGTTCCCTACCGCGATTTTGCACAACGACCTCAATCCGGAGCAGAGAGTGTTCCGGGAAGGCCGTCGGCAGATCTATGACGTTCAGGATGGCTGCGTCAACCGGAGGAGCCAGATAGGTGAATTCGTCCGCCCCGATATCCGGCGGCTGAAAGCGAAATTCACCGTCTATGTCCACGGGAACGTCCAGCACGACCGCGCCGTTCTGGTGTGCGATTGCCGAAGTTTCCTGTAAGTGCAAATCGGCAGAAGAAGCAAATTGTGGATCGCCCGAGTAACTATTGGCATCATGCCCGGTTCCACTCTGCCATGATGCCAGGGTTTGGAACGCTTGGTAGAGCCAGCCAAGCCGGTAGCCCGTGCCGGTGCCATAGTAGATGTTGTTGTCGCAATCGACTGCGGCAGCCTGTGTCAGCATAAATGCATTGTAGGCCGGGCGAGTCGCTTCGAGATTGACCAAGATATTGTTCACAAAGGTCAAACGGGAATCGGCAGCCACCAGACCGTTATAGAGTGAGTAGGCGGCTCCGGTCGCGGCGACATCATTGACCAGAATGCTATTATTCAAAATCCGGTTCTGTCCGCCGGAAACGTAGATGGCGCGCACCTGCGAGGAACCTGTATTTTGGAACCCGAAAATAAAATTGTTTGATGCGCGCAGGAATGCCGTCGAGTTCAGAGGGTTGTGGCGAATCGCCACCGCGTAGCCCGTGGACGTGCGTATGCCGGAGAATTCATTGCCGCTGACAAAAACGCTGTCGGCGGGGTTCTGTGCGGCAATGGTAACCCCCGATGCACCATCACTGCCTGTGCCGAGGTTTGGCCGAATTTCGCAATTTACAACGGAAAAATTTGTCTGACGGCTGACATATATTCCGTGCTGCACGCTGTCAAACACGCAGCTTGAAACTCTGTTGTCCGAAGCGGAACTTTCCATTCCGTCGAAATAAACACCGTAGGCGGCCTTGCGGAATGAAGAGTTGTTCCAACGAATTGCGCGGACGGATGAGCCCAGCACTTCCACCAAACGGCCTGAGCCGCCCCCCTCATGTGTGCAGGCGGAGAGGCTAATGTTGGAACTTGTGCTGTCGATGCGAAAGAGAGGTGCGGAGGAGGTTGCGCCACGGAGTATCAGGCCTTCCAGCAAGACATTTTGCGCACCGTGAACACTAAACAACGGAATTGAGGAATCATCCGTGGCCAAAATGACAGAACCGTCCTCAATTGCGGATATGGAGAGTGTGTGTGAGACCGTGCCGGGGAAAGCCCCCAAACTGAAGGGGCCGGTTTGCTGACCGGGTTCGATTTTCAACAGGACATCGCCCCCGATACCACTGGAATTGATGGTATCAAGGGCGGCAGAAAGGGTGGGAAAATCGCCGTCGCGACCAACGACAAACGTGCCGGACAAAGTTGCCCAAGCAGGCGGGGTGTGGGAAAAGTTGAGGATGCAGAACAGGCAAGCAGGCGATAGCCAACGTATCATGCGATATCTCTGGTAGTCATCAAAACTGCGAAATCTTTTACACACCATAAAGTAATACATGAAGTATCTCGGGACAAGAGGTGCGGGAAAATTTTAGAAAAATATCCACATTTCGCGAGAGTTGCCGATTCACTACAACTGACCCTAATTTAGGTGGATTAAATAGTTGAGAATCTGGTCAAATTTACGTATTTTTGTCGCTTAGTTCTGTATTTTCAGTAATTCAAAAGGGTTTGTCTATCGAATCGCCTTTTAGCGGTATCGCGCAAAATCGCATCGAAACCAATCGATTCTGCATGAATACATCGTAATGACCGGGCTGGCCGGAGCAAAATCGGAGGCAAACCGAAATCAGAGTTTTTTATGGCCGGGAAGAGGCGGTCCCGCCCGGTTGTTCAGGAAAGGAAAACATATGGCAGCAGATATCAGAAAGACTTATGCCGAGCTTGAGACGCACTTCAAGCAGTATTCAACCCTGTCCGGCATCAGCGGAGTGCTGGGTTGGGACATGCAGGTGAACATGCCGCCGAAGGGAGCGCCGAAGCGGGCAGACCAGATTGCCATGATCAGCGGTCTGGCACATGAACGGTTGACGTCGCCGAAAGTCGGCGAAATGATTGCCGCTTTGAAGAATGCAAACGGTGAGCTTAACGAAGCGGAACGAGCCAATGTGCGGGAGATGGCAAGGGATTATGAGCGTGCGACCAAAGTGCCGCAGGAACTTGTTGAGGAACTTTCCCGGCAGGAATCGCTCGCGCACGAAGTCTGGGGACGGGCGCGCGAAAAAGCGGACTTTGCCATGTTCGCACCTGAGCTCGAGAAGCTCGTGAAACTTAGCAAGCAGCTTGCCGACGCATATGGCTGGCAGGGGACGCCGCTGAATGCTCTGATTGAAGGGTTTGAGCCGGGAGCGACGGTGGATTCGCTGACCAGACTGTTCGATGAAGTAAAGGCGGTGACGGTGCCGCTGGCTGAAAAGGTCATTTCTTCACCAGTGAAGGCGAAGTTTGAGTTTGAGAAGAACCGCTTTGCCGCCGAGAAGCAGAAAGCTTTCGGAGAAACACTGATTGAGAAAATCGGTTTTGACAAACAGGCAGGACGACTTGACACCTCAATTCATCCGTTTTGCTCGGGCGGATTGGGAGATGTAAGGCTCACGACCCGCTATAACGAGCACGCTCCACAGCAGGCGATATTCGGAATCATTCACGAAATGGGGCACGGATTGTATGAACAGGGAGTCGCACCGGAGACTTACGGCACTCCGCTGTCTGAAGCGCTGAGCTACGGCCTGCATGAATCCCAGAGCAGAATGTGGGAGAACTACATCGGCCGCAGTCTTCCGTTCTGGAAGCAATTCTATCCCGTTTTGCTGCAGCAGTTTGCCAAAGAGCTTGACGGCATGTCGGTAGAAGACTGGGTGCTTGCCGTGAATCACGTCGAGCGGAGTCTTGTGCGGGTTGAAGCGGACGAGCTCACATACGACTTACATATTATTCTTAGATTCGAAATTGAGCGCGACTTGTTCGCTGGAGTCATTTCGGTTTCAGACTTGCCAAAGGTTTGGAACAAAAAGGTTGAGACTTATCTCGGCGTAACGCCGCCGGACGATGGAAAGCAGGGTGTAATGCAGGACGTGCATTGGAGCAGCGGAGCTTTCGGCTACTTCCCGTCCTACAGCGTGGGGAATATTGCGGCGGGGCAGCTCTGGAAGAAGATGAATCAGGACATGCCGGCGATGAACAAGCAGATTGAAACGGGGAATTTCGCCGAGATTCTCGAATGGCTGCGAACCCATGTGCACCGGCTGGGAAGAAGATATTCAAGAGACGAGCTGCTCATCAAGGCCACGGGCAAACCGCTCGGGACGGACGGCTATCTCAACTATTTGACTGAGAAGTTCGGTTCTCTTTATCAACTTTAATTGACATTTAATCCTCGCGGCCCGCGGCGGCCGGCAGGTGATTCCGGAAACAAAAAGCCGCCTTTGCAGTTCGTAGAGGAGCAACTTGGCCGCCATACAAGGCACATTCTAAACGGAGAGAAATGAGAAAGTGGATTGCAATCGCGCTGCTGTTAGCCGTACCGTTTACGGCAGCGTTCGCCCGGGCAACGATTTCGGGCAAGATTAAAGATGAAGCAACGGGGGAATCCATTCCTGCTGTGGCGGTTGTCGTGGAAGGCGCCAATCGCGGGACGGCAGCCAATGTGGAAGGGTTCTTCTCGCTCCCGAATCTGGAGGACGGAGAGTACACGTTAGTATTCACCTCGCTTGGTTATGAGACGCTGCGCCGGTCCATCACGGTACGAAACGGAGAAAATCAGAACATTGACGTCAGAATGAAGGATGCGGCTCTGCAATTCAAGGAAGTTGAGATTCTTGCAGAGCGGGACCGTGAACCGGAGTATGCGCCAAAGGTTGCACAGATTGATGTGAATCCGCGCGAGCTTTTGAAGCTGCCACAGCTTGCAGAACCGGATTTGTTCCGGGCACTTCAGGCGACGGCCGGAATTCTCCCATCGAGCGATTTCTCCGCAGATTTGAATATCTGGGGCGGTTCCGGCGACCAGAACTTAATCCTATTGAATGGCATCAACGTATACAAGCCGACGCATTTGGGCGGATTGTTCTCGATTTTCAACATGGATGCCGTCAAAGATGTGAAGCTGATTAAGGGTGGATTCGGCGCGAAGTACGGCGGCAGACTATCGGCTGTCGTCGATGTTGCAGACCGCGAAGGAAACCGGAACAAGGTCGAAGGCAAGGTCGGTCTGTCGTTGTTGTCGTCGACAGGTTTGCTGGAAGGGCCGTTGCCGCACGGCTCCTGGCTTGTGGCAGGACGCAGAACCTACATCGATGCCGCGACAAAATTGTTCAAGAGTATGGATATCATTGAAGACGAGTTCCCGTACTATTTCTACGACTTCAATGCCAAGCTCACACGCGACTTTGCGAACGGTGACAGACTTTCGCCGTCCGGATATTGGGGCGATGACATTCTGCAATTGTCTTCCGCGACGGGTGACCGGCTTAGACTGAAGTGGGGAAACCGCACGTTCAGTCTGCCCTATGTCCATATTTTCTCACCCAAGCTCTATTCGCACACGACCGTTGCCGGAAGCAAGTTTTACGGACGGCAGCGGTTTGAGACGACGGACTCCTGGTTTGAGTGGAACAATGAAATCACAGACGTCACTGCCGAGACCGACTTTACCTATTACGCGAATGCGCGCAACACCTTGGATTTCGGTGCCGAGGCGAAGTTCTTCGATTCGTTTCTGGAGGGAGTTTCATCGGATTATCTTGTCGGACATAACGACTACAAGGGAAATCTGTTGTCCGTTTATGTTTCCGACGACTACCGACTGACGGACAAGTGGACCATCAGCCCCGGGCTCAGGCTGGAGCATTACAGCATTAACAATTCAGAAGAACTGACTCCGCGATTGGCTGCGCGCCGTGATTTGGCTCCCGGAATGTACGTCAGCGGAGCATGGGGACTTTACACTCAATACTTGCAGCAGATGCGCGTGGGTGAGGACTTCGCCTCGCTGTTTGACTCGTACGTACCGTTGTCCGAGAGGTTCGGTATCGCGCGTGGACAGCAGTTCGCCGTGTCATTTGTCGATGACAGTCTGGGACGGTTCAAAGTATCGGGCGGCGCGTACTACAAGAATTTTCAGAATATCGCGCAGCTTGATTTGTTCAATGCCAAGGACGACGGAGACACCGATTTGGAGGACTATGTCCGAATGGGCAAAGGATATGCTTACGGTATGGACTTCACAATCGGAGGGTCCTTTGGAGCGTACGACATGAGTTGGGGATATGGCTGGGGACGCTCGCGGAGAATCTATGAGAGCTTCAGCAGCTTTGAGCCCATTGACAACGGTCTCTCGTTTCCTGCATTCTTTGACCGCCAGCACAATACGAATATCTTCATGAGCAGAAAGGTGCGCAACCGCGGAAGTCTGGAAGCGCGTTTGAACTACCAGTCCGGACTGCCTTACACTAAGCCTGAAGGCGCCTACAGCCCCGGATTAGAATTGCCGCCGCATTACTTCTTGCAAGGCAGAACCAACGGTGAGAGGTTTGACGCATATGTGAGAGTGGACGTGGCATATCGACTGAAGTATGAGTGGAACTGGTGCACGTTTATGCCCTACATTGAGATTATCAATGTTCTGGGGCGGAAGAACCCGCTCACGCTGTCACCGGACTTCACGACAAATCCGGTCGGAATCGAGAAAAACGGCCAGTTGCCGTTTCTGCCCACATTCGGCTTTACAGCGGAGTTCTAAACTATGAAATACATTTCGTACATCCTGCTGACTCTGTTCAGCACCATCCTGTTTTCGGCGTGTGACGATGAAGCTCCATCTGTCTACGAAGAGAAAATTGTCGTTGACGGTTTCATGTGGATCGGGCAGAGAATGGAAATTCGACTGACTCACACTGTGCCGACGACTGACCCTTACTATGCGGATTCGGTCAAGGTGACCGGAGCGAACGTGTTTGTGACGGTCGATGGCGTGACGCACGCACTGACTGAAGCAAATTCGGGGGAGCCGGGTTCCTATGCGGCGGCGGACTCGGTGCAAGTTGTCACGACAGGCAAGCGGTATGACTTGCTCGTGGCGCTTGACGGTGACACTCTGCGCGCCTATTCAACCGCAGTGGCACCGATTGAACTGACGGAAACCGTGCTGGTCGATGTTAATGGTGTGATAACCGATTCGGCACCCGACACGCTCGAATACGGCGGGGATGAGCTGAGGCTCAGTTGGACGACAGATCCGGCGAATTTCGGATATGCGATTCTGACGGAAAGTCTGGAAGAAGGGAAATTTGGTGAAGAGTGTGACTTTGGTGATGACAACGGACCGGGAACGTATTTGTCCATTTGGAGCACGCGGTTCATCAACTCGCAGGACATTCCATGGCTGAACTTCTGTTACTCCGGTCCGACGCAGTTCAGAGTATTTTCGTGTGATTCAATGTGGTGGAACTACGTTTCGACCATCTTAATCGGTGATTTCCGCAACGACCCGGTCTCCAATATCAGCGGCGGCCTCGGAGTCTTTTGTGCTGTGGATTGCGACACCTTTCAAATCATGGTGACCGACACACTGGAAGATTAGCATTCCGGTCTGCTTAATGTAAAATGCCCTGCGGAAAATCCGGAGGGTGTTTTTTTGCTTGACTTTCCTGAAGTTTCGCTCTACATTCTGGAAACTTGGAAAACGGGTCCCAAATCATACTCCGCGGAGGTGTCCCATGGAGCGACGAATCTTTTTGGCATTGTTGATTGTTTGTTCAGTAGCTGCGGTTGCCGTGGCAAAAAGCGCGAAGGACCTCATCGTCGGCCCTGTTGCGACAACGGCCTTTGAACAGGTCCTGGCAGGTTCCATTGAACGCGTTCCGGGAGGTACGCTGGATGATGAAGGCGGGACGCCGAACTCGACATGGGCGCGAGCGGGCGGAACGTGGTATGACTATCAAACGAACGGAACACATGGCAAGCAAATTGCCGTCGATGCACAAGGGAATGTGCACGTCGTTTGGACGAATGGAGAGCAGGACGGCTCGGCGGAGCGGCACATCTATTACAACTGCTGGCCGTCCGGCATTGACAGCTTCATTTTTAACGGCGGAGTCCGCGTGGACGCCGGAACGCGCGCGGGCTTCTGTAATGTTGTCGCGGCGCCGAACGGGTTTGGATTTCCGGGTTTTCATGAAATCATTGGAGCGCTGCCGCATGCCACGGCATCCATAGACTTCCTCAACTGCAGTGGCGCATTTACCGGTTTTGAGGTACCATATCCGGCGGGTGAGCCGCAGATTATCTGGCCGCATATTGATCAGGACCGCCACGGCAAGATTCACATGGTGGCCACTGAGAGCGGCGGCGCAGGCGCAGAGTATTACGCGCGCGGCGTGCCCATTTACGACAGTGGATTCGGTCTGGAGATTGATTGGGAGCAGTCGTTCCAGACGCCGTGGGAAGAGGCAACGTTCATTACGATTGATGTGGCGTGCTCGCGGATTTCAGACAAGGTGGCGGTGGCGTGGATTGCCGATCCAGTCGACCCGGCGGGATTCGTGGATGACGAGAACATCATGCTCAAAATCTCCAACGACGGTGGCTTGACGTGGGGAGAGACGATTCCCGTGACAAACATTCCGGCGGTGGACACGACATGCTTCGGGAACGGCGGCACCTATGAAGAGTGTGTCGGTGACACGTTCCGTCCGTGGCTTGATTTGTCCATTATTCTCGATGACGAAGACAATGTGCATATTGCCTTCACGGCGCAAGCGTATTTTGCGATTGACGAAACGGGCGCCAACGGACCGTTCGGCTTTGTGTATGCGACTCTGTGGCACTGGGGCGAGGACAGACAGGAGTTCAACCTTATCAATCATGCCTATTTTGCCAATGATTCCGTGGCTTTGGGTGTGAACAATTTGATGTGCCATCGTCCGAGTCTGGCCATTGACACGACGAACGATTATCTATACTGTTCGTTCCAGCAATTCGACCAGCATGCTTTCAGCGATGCAGGCTATCCGATGGGCGAATTTTACATGAGTGTCTCGACGGATAACGGGCAGACATGGGCGGTGCCAACGAATGTCAGCAACACACCGGGAGAACCTAACCAACCGACGGGCAATGATCCGAGCGAGCGGGATATTACGACGGCGAAGTACGTGACGGACGGGATTATTCACACGCTGTATTTGCATGACTACGCTGCGGGCAGCGCGGTGGCTTCGAGTGGTCCTGAAGGTCCGACAAGTAACAATGACATGATTTACATGCGGATTCCAGTGGGCGATATTCCGACGACTCCGCTGCAGGAGATTTGGGCATTCCGTTCAGACTCGACAGGCTTCCCGAATATTGGTGCCATTGGTGATGAGCGCGCCGAGGTGCCGCAGGGATTCATGCTGCATCAGAATTATCCGAATCCATTTAATCCGACTACAAACATCCAATTTGATTTGGCGAAATCCGGCAACGTCAGTTTGACGGTGTTTGACGTAACGGGCCGCGAAGTGGCGGCGTTATTGGATGGTGAATCGCTTGGTGCTGGAGTTCACACGGTGAGTTTCGACGGCGCCGGCCTGGCGAGCGGAGTATATTTCTCGAAACTCGAAATGGGCGGAACTTCAATGACGCGGAAGATGGTACTTCTTAAATAGCTGGCGTGCCGCTGGACTGATTGCGCTGTCGCCTGCGCTAAAAGTGAACCATTTGCCTGACAACGGTTTCGGAACAATATCACACAAGCACCTCCGGATAACGGGGGTGCTTGACTTTTGTGGAGTTTCGGTCTAAATTCAGAGCATGGGTCCCGCGTCCATTTTTCACCGGAGGTGTCCTGTGAAGCGCGTGGTTTTGTTCAGTTTAGTTTTGGGGTTGGTTTCGGCCGTCTTTGCCCAAGAGGGCGGTACGCCCAATTCGGTGTGGATGTATGTGGGGAGCACGTGGTGGGATGCGCAGACGAGCGGATCAACCGGAAGGCTGATTGCGGTTGCAATTGGCGGACAAGTACATTTTGTCTGGACTCAAAGCGGTTCAACACAGACTTTTCGAGAAGCTTATTACAATTGTTGGAATACTGAAGCTGGAAATCTGGTCTTTGATACAGGTGCGGCGATGGGGGGTGAGTGGAGATCTGGTTTTCCAACGGTTAATTCCGGGCCGTTTGGACATGCGATTGCTGTTTATCACGTTAATGGAACAACCAGCACTTACCTTCAAGGCTTAATCGAGTTTCTGCCCTGCACAGGAGCCTTTCAGCAGTCCACTCCTCCCTATTTTCCTGAAACGGAGTTGACAATGTACGGAAGGTCGGATGTTGATTCGCACGGTAGATTGCATCTTGTCGGGACAGCAGATGGAGACTCAGTACAGATGTTTCACGTGGGCGGCACACCCTTTTACGAAGAGGGAATGGGGCTCTTCGTTGATTGGGATTCTCCATACCAGGTTTTCGATTCGAGGGACTTCGTTTACAATTCCGAGGACATTGCCTGCTCGCGGATATCCGAGAGAGTCGCAATTGCCTGGATTGTTGATCCTCCGGGTAGTCATGACCCAGAAAATATTGTGATGCAAGTATCCGAAGACGGCGGCCTGAATTGGGGTGAGATTACTCCGGTAACGAATTTGCCGCCGATTGATACGACTTGCACGCTTTCTCCGCAGATTTGCAATGGCGATACGTTTCGACCTTACCGCGATCTTTCAATCCTCTTCGATGAGGATGATAACGTGCATATCTCGTTCTCCGCAAGTGGTTATTACTATTTCGACGAAACCGGCGAAGCGAATCCTGTCCGGACAATTCTGTCGTCAATTTGGCATTGGTGTGACGAGACAGAGCAATTCAGCTTGATCGGTCAAGCCTGGGAACCGCCTGATATCATGTCTATTGGTAGCGCCGATTTGATGTGCCAGAAACCGAGTCTTGCAATTGATACGACGACAGGTTTTCTATATTGCGCTTTTCAGCAATTTGACCGTCATGCTTACAGCGTGAGTGGTTGGGCAATGGGGGAGTATTACTGCAGTAAGTCACGTGACAATGGGCGAAGTTGGGCTGTGCCCACCAACGTGAGTAACACGCCGGGTGAGACGAACATGCCCGAAATCGCGAATCATCCAAGTGAGCGCGATATTACCATCGCCAAGTATGTGAATGAAGGTGGGATTCACGCTCTGTATATGCACGACCGTTCAGCCGGAACGTACTTCTGGCAGGAAGGTCTTCCAACCGAGAATGACCTTGTGTACATGCGAACTCCGACTTCAGACATAGCAGCATTTCCGTTGCAAGAAGAGTGGGAGTTTCGAGCGACGGAAACCACAGTTAATGACCGAAATGTGGCTGGTCCTTCCACGTTCATGCTCTATCCCAATTACCCCAATCCGTTTAATCCTGCTACGACTTTGCAGTTTGATTTGGCGAAAGCTGGGGTTGTTAAGTTAGCTGTGTTTGATGTGTTGGGAAAGGAAGTTGCGAGGCTTGTTGATGGCAGAATGAGTGCGGGTGCGCATTCAGTGGAGTTTGACGGTGAGAAGTTTGCGAGCGGAGTTTATTTTGCGCGGTTGTCGGTGGGGAGCTTGGCGATGGCGCGGAAGATGGTTTTGTTGAAATAGGAAATTTGAAAACAGGAAATAGTCAGATTCCGGCGGGGAACCGCTTCGCTTAATCCCCGCTCGGCGAGTAGAGTTGTCGAGTTGCTGAACATTTTACCCCTCTTAATCCCCCTAGAAGACTGGGGGGAAATCATACTAATATGACACTTGTACCACCTTACATTGAATCATTAATTCCATACAAGCCGGGGAAATCCCCCGAGCAGATTCGTGAGCAGTATGGGCTCAAGGACATTATCAAGCTTGCATCGAATGAGAATCCCATCGGGTCTTCGCCGAAAGGAATTGCCGCTTCGAAGGACTCCTATCACGACATCAACATTTATCCCGATGGCGGGTTGATGCTGCGGAACAGGCTGGCCAAACTTTATGAAGTGAAGCTGGACAATGTGGTTGTCGGAAACGGGTCGGAATCCATTCTGGCTAACATCGTTCGCACGTTCATGTGCGACGACGAAGAGGTGCTGACTGCGGAGGGCACATTCATCGGCATTTACGTCGCGGCATGGTCGCGCGGTGTGAAAATGATTACTGTTCCGCTGAAGAATTTCGCGTTTGACCTCGAGGCGATGGCCAAGGAGATTACGCCGAAAACGAAAATCATTTATCTTGCAAATCCGAATAATCCGACCGGCACGTATTTTACAAGGCAGGAATTCGAGCACTTTATGACGAAGGTGCCCGATAAGACGCTGGTTATACTCGACGAAGCGTACTGTGAGTTCGCCGAGGATTTTCCGGACTACCCCGACTCGATGACCTACCGGCTGGACAACGTGATTACGCTGCGGACATTCTCGAAGGCGTACGGATTGGCGGCGGTGCGCATCGGCTACGGCTTTTGCCATGAAGACTTGTGCCGCAACGTGCTCAAGGTCAAGCTGCCGTTCGAACCCTCCATTGTGGCGCAAGCCGCCGGAGCGGGCGCGCTGGAGGACACCGAGTTTCTGAAATTAACTCAGGACACGAATCGCAAAGGACGCGAGCTGATGCCGAAGATTTACGACGAGCTCGGCTTGAAGTATATTCCATCGGCGGCGAACTTCTTCATGCTGCCGTTTGAGACGGAAGCGCAAGCGCTGAAGTTTTCAGAGGAACTCGAGAAACGCGGTGTCATCGTTCGTCCTCTGCGCGGGTTCATGCTGCCGCATTGTGTGCGAATCACTATCGGCACACCGGAACAGAATGAGATTTTGGCAAACGCGCTGCGGGAGATTTGTCTGCAAAGCGCGTAGTGGTCCCGGTCAGAAAGGAAAAAGCCCGCATCCGTGCGGGCTTTTTTATGTCAATCATCTGTTGGTGATTGCCGGGCTGTTTGACCCTCGAAAAACCGTGCGGGAGACAGTCTCAGAATCCTGTGACTTCCGTGATGTAGATTTCACCGTTGTGGACAAACGCGACGCGTGTGCCGTCACGGTTCAAGGCGGGTTCGTCCGGCCAAAACTGGTTGATTCCCATGACGGACCGGGACTGGCCAACGGTGAGATCGTGGACAATCAGTTCGGCGTATTCGATGTCAGGCTTGTCGCGCAGAATTACAACCCGGTTACCGTCGGCTGACCACGATGGCCAGCGGCCCTCGCCAAGGTCAATTACATTGCCCGATGAAATTTGAATCAAGCGAACGGTTTTCTTTGTCCCCGTCTGTAACACGGCCGCGACTGTTTCGCCGTCGGGAGAAATCTCAAAGCCTCTGACCTCTTCACCTGAACCGGACTTAAAGACGGTCTTGCCGTCCGTGTTGGTGACGGTCAGTTCACCGTTATCCAGATAAACGCCCTTGTCCCAAGGTTGGTTGTCCAAAGTTTTCAGCGGGGCGGTCAGATTTTCGCGGTACATAACCTTGTTTTCAATCAAATAAGGGCCAAGAATCGGGCTGGAGTTTCCGGTCAGCATGGTGTTGTCCTGCTGGTAGAAGGAGCAGGAGACCAGCCGGTCGGGGCGGCCCTTGATGGCAGCGGCGATGCTGCGATAGACTATTCGCTCCTCTCCGGGGGAGAAAACGAAGCGCCGCCCGACGCCTTCAAGATTAGCGACCCGGTACAAACTTTGCTTCGCCTTTATCTCGTTAAGTTCAACGACATAGAGTTCGTCCTGATCGGCTGTCGTGTAGGCGATGAAGCGGTCATCCAGGCTCCAAAGTGGGGCAGAGAGACCACGTCCGGTGAAGTCAGCGGCCTTCTTGGGTGCTGCGACGCTAAGCACAGTAAAAACAGATGTGAACAGTAGGGTCAGCCAAAGTGGCAGACGATGCACCTGAAACAGGCCTGCGGGGGAATCCAGGAAATCTTGTAAACGGAGTTTGAACATCTCAACAGTTGATTTTCGTAGAACTTGCGGGGTCGTGAGGGTTGACTGCTTCACAAGAATTGGTTATCTTTCTATGCCCTGCATGGTTTCGATACTGTGCCGGGGGTTATATCATTTGTCTAAATCAATAGAATATAAATACCTGAGCGAGGATTTGCAAGACATGGCGCGGAAATTTGTATTTTTCGTCTGGAGGAATGGGAATTCCCCTGTTCCTGAGGCGGACTGGCATTGCCCGACCGGGCTGAATGGCCGTTCTGTTTCCTATACCCCGGCGACTCGACTTGAGTTCCGTACGTGTCCATCTCGTGAGAAGTTTTTTGCTTTGGAGGTTATGTGATGAAGTTTAAGACATTGCTTTTCGCCGGATGCATCTTGCTGGTTTCAGGATTGGCAAACGCGCAATTCAATGCGATTATTTACAACACGGGCTGCGAGCTGGCGGACGCTTGTGTGGGCGGCACGGGTTATCCGGACGGGACGAAGACCGTTCAGATTTTCTGGGATGCGAACAACAACGGTCCGACGGCTGATGACGTTCAGCCGGTGGTTGGCGAAGGATTTAATGAATGCAACTTCAATAGTCTACTTCTCAATGGTGAGGAAATGTTGGGTTGCGCAGGGGGATTTCTAACAGATCCGGCCTTCACAATCGTGACAGGAACTCCTCTGCCTTCTCGGTATTGGCTGAGAGTATGCGATGACGCCAACTCGATCATGTGGATTTCAACTGCTTTTACGATAGCAAACGGTTTGAATGAATATGACATCAGCACAATCGGCGGCTGGACCTGCGTGGAGGATACGGTGTGCGGCGGCTGTCAGGCTCCGCCGGCTGTACAGGGTGTACTGGCTTCGGACAATTCATGCGCCAACGTGACGATTTCGTGGACGGCT